>NZ_JBYNTT010000039.1:0-4236 GCF_057784995.1 Ramlibacter sp. G4-7 | reverse complement strand
CAAAGAAACTCGTCCTCGGTGCCCTGATGCGCAAGATCCTGGCGATTGCCTACGGTGTACTGAAGTCCGGAAAGCCGTTCAATCCCGCACTTCACGCTTGACTTGCGAGACAGTATCTACACAGGCGGGCAAGGAACGGGTACCGGCGCAAACCCGATCCGCGCCGATCCGCTCCCTCAGTCCGCACCCAGCGCGATCCGGCTGGGGAGGCGTTTTTCGATGGTGTGTTTCAGCAGGGCCGCGACACGGTACACGGCGTGCGCGAACTTGCCATAGGGCAAGGTGAGGAACAGGGCCATCACCACGCCCAGATGCACGGCGAGCAGCAAGGCCATGGCGGCGCTGTCCCGCGCGGCGAGCAGCAGCAGGCCGGTAGCGCTCGTGAGCAGCAGCAGGGCGATGAAGCCACGGTCCATGGGGCGCTGTTGCACGTCGCCTTGCAGCGGATGGCGGCGCAGGTTCAGCCAGAGCAGCCCTGCGGGCCCGGCGATCAGCCCAATGCCGCCCACCGTTCCCAGCAGCACCGGCAGGCTCCAGAACGGATACGGCGCGTGCAGGCCCAGCACGTAGTGGTACAGCGTCGCGACGCTGGTCGCCGCGAAGCACAGCAGGAAGCCGTAGAAGGTCAGGTGGTGGAAGCGCCGGCGCGCCAGGGTGAAACGGTCGTCGTCCTCGTTGCAGCCTTCGCCGTGCCCGCCACCGAGATAGGTGAGCGTCAGCGCGTTGCGCGCGGCCTCGGACGCCGCACCCGGTGCCGATGCGCCCGGCGCCACGTCGCGCCAGAAGCGCGCGCCGCCCATGCCCAGCGCGAAGACGACGAACAGGAACACGGCGCCGAACACGCCGGCCATCAGGTTGTGCGGGAACACGGCGTAGAAGTTTCCCTGCAGGGGACCTTGCCACAGGGTGCCGTTGAGCGCCAGCGCGAGCACGAGGAACAAGGCGAGCCCCAGCGCCGTCGCGAGGGCCACGGTGAGCCCGTTGCGCCGGTAGAGCGCCCCGAAGCCGGCCGGCCACGCATAGGCGGCGTAGGTCTCGCGCCGGACTTTCGCCATCGCCTGCGGCACCGCCACCGCGAACTCGTGGGGCGGGGCGTACTGGCAGGCGTGCAGGCAGGAGCCGCAGTTGTGGCACAGGTTGGCCAGGTAGTGCACGTCCGCCTTGCCGAACTCCAGCCGGCGCGTCATGGCGGGGAAGACCGCGCAGAAACCCTCGCAGTAGCGGCAGGCATTGCAGATCTGCATCTGCCGCGCGACCTCGGCTTCGTCGGCCGTCAGGGCCGCGATCGGGCGGATGGGCATCACGCGCGGGTTCGCCGTGCCTATGCCGTCCGTGTCGGCACGGGCGCGCTCGACCACCTCAAGCAGCTGCTGCATGGACCCCTCCCCTCGCTGCAGCGCGTGCTGCCTGCTTCCCGGCGATGCGGCCGAAGGCCGTGCCTATGCTCATGCCGACCCCGGCGGTATAGCCCTTGCCGAGCACGTTGCCGGCCATCATCTCGCCGGCGACGAACAGGTTCTCGCTGGGCGCGCCGCCGAAGTGCACCGCCGCATCCGCGTTCGTCTTCAAGCCGAGGTAGGTGAAGGTGATGCCCGGCTTGAGCGCGTAGCCGAGGAAAGGCGGCGTGTCGATCGGGCGCGCCCAGTGCGACTTCACCGGCGCAAGGCCCTCGGTATGGCAGTCGTCCAGCACGGTATGGTCGAAACTGCCCACGCGGCAGGCTGCGTTGTAGTCGGCCAGGGTTTTCAGGAACGCCTCCTGCGGCAGGTCCAGCGCGCGCGCCAGGTCCGGCAGGCTGTCGGCGCGCACGCCCGGAAACACCGGCGGCATGAAGCGCCCCACCGCCTTGCTGTCGATGATGCAGTAGCCGACCTGGCCCGGCTGCATCGCCACCAGCCGGCCCCAGATCGCGTAGCGCTTGGGCCAGAAGTCCTCGCCCTCGTCGGAGAAGCGCAGGCCTTCGCGGTTGACCATCACGCCGAGCGAGACGGCGTCCACGCGGGTGCAGATGCCGCCGTCGTACAAGGGCGCGCGCGCGTCGATCGCCACGCAGTGCGACTGCGAGGGCTCGCCGATGATGTCGGCGCCCTGCCCCATCATGAATTTCAGCAGCGTGCCCTGGTTGAAGCGGGTGCCCCGGATGAGGAAGTTGTCGGCCGGCCATTCGCCCCGCTCGTTCTGGCCCCATGCTTCGCGCAGCCACGCGCGGTTGGATTCGAAGCCGCCGCAGGCGAGCACGCAGGCCTTCGCCTCGATCCGCTCGCCGCCGGCATGGGCGGCGAGGAAGCGGCCGTCGCGCAGCTCCAGGCTGTCCACCGGCGCGTCGTAGCGGATGCGCACGCCCAGGTTCCCGGCGCTGCGGTAATAGGCATTGACCAGCGCCTTGCCGCCGCCCATGAAGAAGGCGTTGGTGCGCGACAGGTGCAAGGTGCCGGCGAGCGAGGGCTGGAAGCGCACGCCGTGCCTGCGCATCCAGGGACGGCAGGTGGACGAGGCGCGGATCGTCAGCCGCGCGAGCTCCTCGTCGGTGGCGCCACCGGTGACCTTCAGCAGGTCCTGCCAGAACTCCTCCTCCGGGTAGGCGTCCAGCAGCACGTCCTGCGGCGCGTCGTGCATGCAGCGCAGGTTGCGCGTGTGCTGCGAATTGCCGCCGCGCCACTCCCTGGGCGCGGACTCCAGCAGCAGCACGCTGGCGCCGGCTTCGCGGGCCATCAGGGCGGCGCACAGGGCGGCGTTGCCGCCGCCGATCACGAGAACATCGACCATGCGGCGGATTCTGGAGAAGCTTGCCGCGGGCGGGAAGCCTGCCACCCGCAAGGGGGTATCACGATCCGAGATGGGCCAGGCCGGCGCCCGTCCAGCGTCCGGTCTCGACCAGCTCCCGCGCGCAAGCGGCCAGGGCGACCCGTGCGGCCAGCGCCGCCGGCGAGAGCTCGTCGTCCGAGAGGCTGCACAGCGAGTTCAGCCGCGTCACCTGCGCGTCGGCGATTTCGGCGAGGTGGAAGCGCTCCTGCGCATCCGCGAAGCGCCCGACGGCCGCCCAGGGCTGGATGGTGGCGGCCAGGCCGGCGGCGACCGCGTCCATGAGCATGGTGAGCGAATCGATCTCGGTCGTGACCTCCGGCTTCAGGCGCGTGCGCGCGAAGGCAGCGTCGAGCGTGCTGCGCAGGCCATGGCTCTCGCTGGGCAGGATCAGCGGAGTCCCGCGCAGGTCCTTCAGGCGCACCGTCGCGGGCAGCGGCTTGCCGGCGGTGCGTGCCTGGATGAGGAACAGCTTTTCCTCCAGCAGCGGCGTGACGCTCCAGCGCCGCGCCGGATGCGTGTCGAACAGCACGGCGAGATCGAGCTGGCGCGCGTTGAGCATGGTGGCGAGGTGGCCCGAGAGGCTCTCGACCATGTGCAGGCGCACATCGGGATAGCGCTCGCGCATCACGCGCATCAGCGGCAGTCCGAGCACCGAGGCGGTGGTGGGCGCGAGCCCCACGCTCACGCTGCCGGACAGGCGCGCCTGCTGCGCCGCGCGGCTCGCCTCGTCGGCGTGGCGCAGGGCGAGTTGCGCTTCCCGGAAGAAGGCCAGCCCGGCCTCCGTGGGCGCGACGCCCTTGGCGCTGCGTTGCAGCAGGCGGGTGGACAGCTCCCCTTCGAGCCGGCTGATCTGCTGGCTCAGCGCCGACTGCACCACGCCGAGGTCCAGGGCGGCCCGGCTCATGGAGCCGAGTTCGACGACACGGGCAAAGTAGCGGAGCTGGCGCAGTTCCATGCGGCGAGGGTAACCGGGAGGGCGGTGGAGCGAAGCCGCGACGGTGAGCGCCGCGAAACCCACCGCTCCCACCCTAGCGCGCGCACTTGTCGGTCAATGCCCGCCCGATCACCGACGGCGCCTGCAGCAAGCCACCGGCCTGCGGCTCGCGCGCGGGTGGATGCAGGCAGTCGTCGCGTCCCGCGCCTTCCATGCCTTGTTCCAGGACGCTCTTGCGCTCACCGCGCCGCAGCTGCTCGTTGGCCATGTCGGCGAGGCTGCGCCGCTGTGTGTTCCAGGGCCCCGGCACGATCTGGCGCGGCGCGGGCGGCAGGATCACCGGTGCCGGCGGCAAGGTGGCCGGGCGTGCAGGCGCGACGCCCGGCTCGCCCCAGCCTGGCGACGGCGCCGGGCCCGTGGCCGGCGGCCCGGGAAGCGCGGGCACCGTCACGGCGGGTCCGGGCGCGGGCGTGATCGGCCCGGCGGGCGCAGCCGGG
>NZ_JBYNTT010000038.1:0-6192 GCF_057784995.1 Ramlibacter sp. G4-7 | reverse complement strand
TCGGGCATTCTTATGGGTGTTCATCCGGTTTGGAAAGTTGAGTTCACTGGGGGTTTGGCGATTCCCAGTCTCTCAAAACCTCTCCGGGTGAACACCCGCAATAACCTATTGAACCTTCACAGCTACACCGCCGTCGCCGGCTATGCGCTCATCCCCGGCCTGCTGGCCGCCGCACGCAGTGCCCTGCCGGACATCGCGATCGTGCTGGAGGAGATGGTCTCTTCCGAGCAGCTGCAAGCGCTGGAGGCGGGCACCCTGGACATCGGTTTCGTGCGGCCGCAGCACGCCGCCGGCGCCCTGCGCTACCACCTCGTCACGCGCGAGCCCATGCTGCTGGCCGTGCCCGCGGCGCACCCGCTCGCCCAGCGCGAGCGCATCCGCCTGCAGGACCTCGCCGGCCTGCCGCTGATCATGTATTCGCAGAAGGAAGGCAAGTACTTCCACGACAAGATCGTTGCGCTGTTCGCGGCCAGCGCGGGCCAGCCGGAGTACGTCCACCACATTGGCCAGACGCACACCATCATGGCGCTGGTACGCGCCGGCATCGGGCTGGCGATCGTCCCGGCCTCGGCCGCACAGCTGCGCTTCGAACACGTGGTGCTCAAGCCCTTGTGGCGGCGCGACGTGTTCGCCGAGATCTACCTGGCCTGGCGGGCCGAGGAGCGCAACCCGGCGCTGCCGCCGCTGCGTGAATTCTTCGTGCGCCAGCTCGCCGGGGCGGCGCCGCCCCGCCGCGGGCGAGGGACATCGCGCCTGGGGGACAATGCGCGCTGAGATGTCCAGGAGCGCAGGAATGCAGAATCGGCGGGAAACCCTCAGGCAATCGCTGGCGGTGGCGGGCCTGCTCGCGGGCACGGGCCTGTTCCCGCGCGAGGCCTTCGCGTTCAACCGCGGCGCTTTCGATGCCAGGAGCATGGGCGAGGCCGTGCGCGCCTACGGCGGCACGGCACCGGCGGAGAGCAAGGACGTGGTGCTCACCGCGCCGGAGATCGCCGAGAACGGCGCCGTCGTGTCCTTCACGCTGGCCAGCACCCTGCCCAACGTGAAGCACCTGCTGCTGCTGGTGGAGCGCAACCCTTCCACCCTGGTGGCCAAGTTCGACGTGAACGAGTCGATCGAGCCGAACTTCACGCTGCGCGCCAAGATGGCCGAGAGCTCCAACGTCTACGCGGTGGCGATCACGGCGGACAACAAGGCCTGGTTCGCGAAGAAGGACGTGAAGGTCACCCTGGGCGGCTGCGGCTGACCGGGACGGAGTACGAAATGGCAGAACCGATGCGCATCCGCGCGCAGGCGTCCGGCAACGGCGCCGTCGTGCGCGTCCTCATGAACCACGAGATGGAAACCGGCCAGCGCAAGGACGCCGGAGGCCGCACCGTGCCGGCCTGGCACATCACCGACGTCACCGCGGCCCTCAATGGCCGCCAGGTGTTCGCCGCGGAGTGGGGCCCCGGCGTGTCGCGCAATCCGTTCCTGCAGTTCACCATCAAGGGCGCCAAGGCCGGTGACAAGGTGACGGTGGGCTGGAAGGACTCGCGCGGCGACACGCGCAGCGATGAAGCCACCGTCGCCTGAGCGCCGCACGGCCGCCCGAAGGCGCGCGTCCCTTCCGCCTGCGCAGGGCGGAGCTGGAGCCCGCGCAGCGGACCAGCCCAGGGGAGCTTCCTAGTTGGACGCGGCGCAGCTGCTTTCGCTGCAGCACCAGGTGCTGTGGTCCGCCTTCCTCGTCGCCCTCGCCTTCGGCGCCCTGGGGCAGCGCACCGGGTTCTGCACCATGGGGGCGGTCAGCGACGTGGTCGCCATGGGCGAGTGGACGCGCGCGCGCCAGTGGGCGCTGGCGGCCGCGGTCGCCACCATCGGTTTCGCGCTGTTCGCGGCCGCGGGCATCCTGCGGCCGCCACAGACCCTCTATGGATCCACCCGCTGGCTCTGGCTGTCCGCGCTGGTCGGTGGCCTGCTGTTCGGGTTCGGCATGGTGCTGTCCTCCGGCTGCGTCAGCCGCAACCTGGTGCGCCTGGGGGCGGGCAGCCTCAAGGCGCTGGTCGTGGCCCTGGTCACCGGCATCGCGGCCTTCGCGACGCTCAAGGGCCTCACCGCCGTGTGGCGGGTCAACAGCGTGGACCGCGCCGCGCTGGAGTTCGCCGGCAACGCGGACCTCGCGACGCTGCTCGCGCGCGCCCTGGGCGTCGCGCCGGCGTCGGTCTCGCTGGCCGCGGGGCTCGTGCTCGGGGGCGGCTTGCTCGCCTTCGCGCTCGCCTCGCGCGAGGCGCGGCGGCCGCTGAACCTGCTCGCGGGCGGCGGTGTCGGCCTGCTGGTGCTCGCGATGTTCTGGGTGACCGGCCACCTGGGCCATGTGGCCGAACATCCGGAGACGCTGGAGGAAACCTGGCTCGCGACCAACTCGATGCGCGCCGAGGGCCTGAGCTTCGTCGCGCCGGTGGCCTACGCCCTGGACTGGCTCATGTTTTTCAGCGACGCGAGCAAGCGCCTGACCGTGGGCATCGTCGCGGTGCTGGGCGTGGTGGCCGGCTCCGGCGCCATGGCCATCGCACGCCGCGCGTTCCGCTGGGAAGGTTTCGGCGGCACCGGTGACCTCGGCCACCACCTCGCGGGTGCCGTGCTGATGGGGATCGGCGGCGTGACCGCGGTCGGCTGCAGCATCGGCCAGGGCGTCACGGGACTGTCCACCCTCAGCCTCACCAGCTTCGTCGCCGCGCCTTCGATGATCCTCGGCGCGGTCCTCGCCCTGCGCTACCAGGTGTGGCGCCTGCAGCGCGGCACGGTCTAGGACGCGCAGTCCTCGCTGGGAGGCTCCCCCGTCGCGCTGTGACGATGCTGGGTTTCCCTAGCGGCTCCCGTCGTCCGCCGCCTTTCCGCTAGCATCTCCTGCGGCGGCATGTGGACCGCGCGCAGTGATACGAACAAAGGAGACATCCATGCAACGTCGCACCCTCGTGGCTGCGTTCACCGTGCTCGCAGGCGCGGCTTTCCTGGCGCAGGCGCAGGACAAGTGGCCGACCAAGCCCATCACCTACATCGTCCCCTTCGGCGCCGGCGGCACGACCGACGTGCTCGCGCGCCTGGTGACGCAGAAGGCGGGTCCGGCGCTGGGCACCACCTTCGTGATCGAGAACAAGCCGGGCGCGGGCGGCGGCATGGGCTCGGACTTCACCGCCAAGGCGGCGCCGGACGGCTACACGATCCAGGGCGGCACGGTCAGCTCGCACGCGATCAACGTGAGCCTCTATCCCAAGCTGCCCTACGACCCGATCCGCAATTTCACGCCGATCACCATGATCGGCTCCATGCCCAACGTGCTGGTCGTGCGCGCCGACAGCCCGTACAAGAGCGTCGCCGACGTGATCGCGGCGGCGAAGGCGAAGCCGGGCACGATCAACTACGCGTCCTCGGGCAACGGCACCTCGCAGCACCTGTCCGGCGTGTTCTTCGAGCAGCTCACCGGCGGCAAGATGGTGCACGTGCCGTACAAGAGCAGCGCCGAGTCGCTGACGGCCCTCATGTCCGGCCAGGGCGCGGACATCATCTTCGAGAACCTGGCGCCGGCGCTGCCGCACATCCAGGCCGGCAAGGTGCGCGCCCTGGGCGTGACCTCGGCCAAGCGCTCGTCCACGGTGCCCGACGTGCCCGCGATCGCCGAAGTGCTCAGCGGCTTCGACGTCGTGTCCTGGCAGGCCATCTTCGCGCCGGCCAACGTGCCCAAGCCGGTGGTCGACAAGCTGGCCGGCGAGATGATCAAGGCGATCAACGACCCCGAGATCAAGTCCAAGCTGGTGGCTCAGGGCATCGAGCCGGGCGGCATGACGCCGGCCGAACTCGGGGCCTTCCAGAAGGCGGAAGTGGACAAGTGGGCCCGCGTGATCAAGGCGGGCAACATCAGGATGGAGTGAGGGGCGGCGCGCCCGCACGGGCGACCAGCTCCAGGTCCTCCGGCGCGTAGGGCTCGTTCTGGGTCTTGCCGTCGGGGCCGACCGACGCGCACAGCACGGTCACCGGCGAGGCTGCGCGCACCGTCATGAGGTGCGCCGCGTTGCCGCGCGCCAGGCGCACCGTGTCTCCGGGACGGAATTGGGGATTTCGGGTCACTTGGTCGGGGGGTACTGCCTCACGCGCCATTCTGCGGGCGTTGCCGGGCAATGCACACCGCGGCGCGCAGGCTGGGGGCGCCGGCGGCGCGTGCGCGCAACAGGTCCGCGCCAGGGGACACGTCCGGAGCCGGCTGGCGGGCCTGCGGCGCCTGCCGTCCTGCGGCCCGGGAAGCGTCCTACACCAACATCGGCAAGCCGAGCATCCCGCGCGCCGCGCCGCATCGAACAATGCGGTCACCCACAGGGAGCAAGCCATGGCAGACGAAGCCGATCTCGCATTCGATTCCGAGCAGCGCCACCTGACGCATGCGCTCGCGGCGCAGCGCCTGCGCGGCGGCGTGCTGCGCCCCACCGGCAGCTGCCACCATTGCGGCCACGACGAAGGCCTGGGGGACCGCCTGTTCTGCGACAGCGACTGCGCCGCCGACTGGGAGTACGAGGACGCGCTGCGGCGCCGGCTCGGGCTCGCCGGCGCCGGCGCACCGGTCAGAAGCGCCGGCCGGCCGCGCCTGTCCAACTAGCGCCGCAGTCCGCGGCCAGCGCGGGAACGCGCCTATAGTTGTCCGGATGCATGCCGGACCCATCGCCGCCACGTCCATCGCCGGGCTGTCGCCCGCGAACTTCGCCATCGTCATGGCGACGGGCATCCTGGGCGTCGCGGCGCACCAGCAGGGGCTGGACATCCTGGCCGAGGGCCTGCTCGCGGTCTCGCTGCTCGCCTGGATCGCGCTGGCCGGCCTCACGGCCGGGCGCACGCTGTGGCATCGCGAGCACCTGCTGGCGGATCTGTGCAGCCACCAGCGGGCGCCCGGCTTCCTCACCACCGTCGCCGGCACGTCCGTGCTCTCCAGCCTGTGGCTGCTGCTGGGCCTGCGCAGCGACATCGCGCTGGCGCTCGGCGCGCTGGCGCTGCTCCTGTGGCTCGTGCTCACCTACGGCATCCTGATGGCGCTGACCCTGGGCCGCGACAAGCCGCTGCTGGCCGACGCCCTCAGCGGCTCGTGGCTGCTGGTGGTGGTGGCCATGCAGTCGATCGCCATCGTCGCCGTGCTCGTCGGCGCCGGCGTGCAGCAACCGGAGCGCCTCGCGCTGAACTTCCTGGCGCTCGCGATGTGGTTCTGCGGCGGCATGGTGTACGTCTGGGTGATCTCGCTGGTGTTCTACCGCTACGTCTTCTTCCGCTTCGAGCCGCAGGACCTGGCGCCAACCTGGTGGATCAACATGGGCGCGATGGCGATCTCCACGCTGGCCGGCGCCCTGCTGGTGCTGCATGCGCCGGGCGCGCCCTTCCTCGCCGACTTGCTGCCCGTCCTGCGGGGCGGCACGCTGCTGTACTGGGCAGTCGGCACCTGGTGGATTCCGCTGCTGGCCGGCCTGGCGGTGTGGCGCTACGTGCGCCGGCGCTATCCCTTGCGCTACGAGGTCGGCTACTGGGGCGTCGTGTTCCCGCTGGGGATGTATTCGGCCGCGACGCACCAGATGTCGCTGGCGCTGGGCGTGCGCTTCCTGGCGCCGGTGGCGCGCTCCTTCTTCTTCCTCGCTGCCGTCGCCTGGCTGCTCACCGCCGCGGGCCTCGTGCGGCAGTGGTTGCGCGCGATGGAAAGGACCGCGACATGAACGACGCTTCCCTGGCCGACCGGATCCTGGAACAGACCACGGATGCCCTGATCTACGCCAACCGCGAAGGCGAGATCGTGCGCTGGAACGCGGCGGCCACCGCGCTGTTCGGCCACGAACCCGCCGACGCCGTCGGGCACAGCCTGGACCTGATCATCCCGGAGCACCTGCGCGCCGCCCACTGGAAGGGCTATGACGCCGCGATGGCGTCGGGCAGCACGCGCCTGGCCGGGCGCCCCGCCGTGACCCGCGCCGTGCGCAAGGACGGCGGCAAGCTCTATGTGGAGATGACCTTCGCGGTGGTGAAGGACGACGCCGGAGCCGTCGTCGGATCGGTGGCGATCGCACGCGACGTGACCGAGCGCGTGCAGCGCGAGCGGGCGGCCGCCACGCCCGCGCCGTCCGCGGGGTGAACGCGCCGGCTCCGCGCCCTCCGGACGCCGCCAGCCGCGTGCTCGAGGCGCTGCAG
>NZ_JBYNTT010000037.1:0-10657 GCF_057784995.1 Ramlibacter sp. G4-7 | reverse complement strand
CGCGCCGGCGCGCCCTGGGGCCGCGGCGCGCTCGCCGCCGCCGAGGCGCGCTCGGCGTGAGCAGCTTCGCGCGGCGCACCGGGCTGCACGACGCCGCGCGCGAGCAGGCGGTGGCGCGCCTGGCCCGGCGCCTGTCGGAACAGGGCATCGAGCTGGTGCGCTTTTCCTGGTGCGACCTGCACGGCGTGCTGCGCGGCAAGACCCTGGTCGCTGCGGCGGCCGAGCGCGCCCTGCACGAAGGGGTGGGCATGGTGAGCACGCTGATGCTCAAGGACACCTCGGACCGCACGGCCTTCAACGTCTTCGAGCCGGGCGGGACGGCCACCCTGCCCGGCTTCGGATTCGCCAACAACCTGGTGCTGCTGGCCGACCCCGACAGCTTCCGCCAGCTGCCCTGGGCCGGCGCCACCGGCTGGCTGCGCGCGCAGGCCTGGTTCGAGGACGGCACGCCGGTCGAACTGGACACGCGGCGCGTCCTGCAGCGCGCACTGGCGAAGCTCGCCGATGCGGGCTACACCTTGCGCTGCGGGCTGGAGGTCGAGTTCCACATCTACAAGCTGCGCGACGCGCAGCCGGCGCTCGACCCGATGCGGGCCGCCTGGCCCGGCCCGGCGCCCGCCGTGGACCTGGTGCACCCGGGCTACAACCTCCTGGCCGAAGGCTGGTTCGACCTGGCCGAGGAGCCGCTGCGCATCGTGCAGCACACCGCGCAGTCGCTCGGCCTGCCGCTGCTGTCGCTGGAGATCGAGCTGGGCCCCAGCCAGGTGGAAGCGGTGTTCGAGGCGACCGACGCGCTCACCGCGGCCGACAACATGGTGCTGTTCCGCAATGCGGTGAAGATGGCGCTGCGGCGCGCGGGCTACCACGCCACCTTCATGTGCCGGCCGCCCTTTCCCAACATCATGTCCAGCGGGTGGCACTTGCACCAGTCGCTGTGCGAGGCAGGCAGCGGCCGCAACGCCTTCATGCGCGAGGCGCCTGCGCCCGGAACCGATGCGGACGATGCCGCGCACACGCTGTCCGACGCGGGCGAGCACTACCTGGCCGGGTTGCTGGAGCACGCACGCGGCATGGCGGTCTTCTGCACGCCCACCGCGAACGGCTTCGGCCGCTTCCGCCCGAACGCGCTCGCGCCGCAGTCGGTGCTCTGGGGCCGCGACAACCGCGGGGCCATGCTGCGCGTGATCGGCGGCAGCGGCGACCCGGCGACGCGGATCGAGAACCGCATCGGCGAGCCCGCGGCCAACCCCTACCTGTACTTCGCCTCCCAGGTGCACGCAGGGCTGGACGGGATCGCACGCCGGCTGAAGGCACCGCGGGCGACGAACGCACCTTACGCCGGCAGCGGCGAAAGCCTGCCCACCAGCCTGGGCGAGGCGCTGGCCGCACTCGAAGCCGATACCGTGCTGGGCAATGCCTTCGGCCGCGACTTCACGGCCTACTTCAGCCGCATCAAGCAGTCCGAGCAGCAGCGCTTCGCCGCCGCCGAGGACCCCGAGGAATTCCAGCGCCGCGAATACTTCGCCCGTTCCTGAATGATCACGATCCACCTGGTGGCCCCGGACGGGGTCGAGACCACGCTGAAGGCGCGCGCGGGCCAGAGCCTCATGCAGGCAGCCGTCGCCGCGGACGTGCCCTGGATCGCCGCGGATTGCGGCGGCATGCTCACCTGCGCCACCTGCCACGTCTACGTGCGCGAGCCCTTCGCCAGCCGGCTGCCGGCGCCGCAGGACGACGAACGCGCCATGCTGGAATTCGCCGCCGCCGAGCGCCGGCCCACCAGCCGCCTGAGTTGCCAGATCGCGCTGACGAGCGCACTGGAGGGGCTGGCCGTCGACCTGCCCACGACGCAGTACTGATCCAGCCGGCGGCGCAGTCCGCTAGTGCTGCGCGACGCGCTCGCCCAGGAAGATCTCGACGCGGCGGTTCTTGGCGCGCCCGGCCTCGCTGCCGTTGTCCGCGACGGGTTCCCGCTCGCCCCGGCCCGCGACCTGGACGGCCCCGGCGTTCACGCCGCGCGTGACCAGGTAGTTCTTCACCGACTGCGCCCGCTCGAGCGAGAGGCGGTCGTTGAGCTGGTCGCTGCCGGTGTTGTCGGTGTGGCCGATCACGCGCACCTCCGTGTTCTGCTGCCCGCCCAGGCCGTTCGCGAACTGGTCGAGGATGGGGCGCAGGCGCGGATTGATGTCGGCGCGGCCCGAGTCGAAGGAGATGTCGCTGGGCACTTCGAGCTTGAGCTGGTTGTCCGGCGTCTGCGTGACCTGCACGCCGCTGCCGACCGTGGCCTGCTGCATCTGCGACTTCTTGTTCTCCATGTACTTGGACCAGCCGTAGCCGCCGGCCGCGCCCACGACGCCGCCGATGGCCGCACCCTTGGCGTCGCCACCGATCAGGCCCCCGGCCACCGCGCCGACCCCGGCGCCGATCAGGGTGTTCTTGCTCGTGCTGCTCATGGGCTGGCCGGAATTCATGTCCGCGCAGCCCGCCGTCAACAGTGCCGTGGCGCCCAACGCCGCGATGATCTTCTTCATGGTGCAGTCCTTCCCGTGGAAAGCCACAAGGTTAAGAGGACTTCGGGACCGGACCGCCCGTTCGCTGCGCGACGGCGAAGTTGTTGCCATCGCTTACGGCTAGACTGCGGCTCCGCCAGAGGAGAAGCCAATGATCCTGGAGATCGCCGACATCCGCATCCAGCCCGGCCAGCAGGCCGCCTTCGAGCAGGCCATCGCGCGCGGCGCGAGCACCGTCATCGCCGGCGCCAGGGGCTGCCAGGGCTACAAGGTCAACAAGGGCATCGAGTCGCCCGAGCGCTACATCCTGCAGGTGTTCTGGGACACGCTGGAGGACCACACGGTGGGCTTCCGCGGCAGCCCGGCGTTCACCGAGTGGCGCGCGCTCGTCGGCCCCTTCTTCGCGCAGCCGCCGGTGGTGGAGCACTTCACGCTGGTGGCCAAGAGCGACGGGCGCTAGACGTCCAGCGCCGGCTCGTCCTCGTGGCCGGCGACCAGCCGGTCCAGCAGCGCCACGAGCTGCTCCCGCTCCGCCGGCGCCAGCGGCTCCAGGATGCGCTGCTGCACCTTGCCGACCGCCCGGCGCATCTTCACCGCCAGCTCCGCGCCTTCCGGCGTGACCCACAGCAGCTTGCGGCGCCGGTCGGCGGTGTCGGGCACGCGGCGGACCCAGCCCCGCCCCTCCAGCCGCGCGATCACCGAACCGAAGGTCGCGGGATCGAAGGCGACCTTGCGTGCCAGCGTCACCTGGTCCTCGCCGGGATCCTCCAGCAGCGCGCTGAGGATCGCGAACTGCACGGGCGTCACGTCGAAGCCCGAGGTTTCCTCCATGAACAGTGCCCAGGAAACCTGGTGGGCCCGCCGGATCAGGTGGCCGGGCGCACGCCGGAAGTCGTAGCTCTTCGCCATACGGTGCAGTGTAGCGACGGCCGCTGCGCTTGCGCCAAGGCCAATCGATATGTACGCTTATCATTCCTCCATGACCCGCACCCTCACCGAACCCGCGCGCCAGACCCCGGTCTGGGGCGAATACGAAGTGGTCGTCCTCGGCGGCGGCCCGGCCGGCATGGCCGCGGCCGTGGCGGCCGCGCGCGGCGGCCGCAAGACCCTGCTGGTGGAGCGCTACGGCTTCCTCGGCGGCATGGGCACGGCCGCCGGCGTGACCAACTTCTGCGGCCTGCATGCCAACGTGCACGGCGAGATCCGCCAAGTGGTGCACGGCGTGGCCGACGCCCTGCTGGAGCGCATCGCCCGCCTGGGCGGTCTCAACGAGCCGCACGCCCTCTTCGGCAAGACCGTGGCCCAGGCCTACGACACCGCCGCGTACAAGATCGCCGCCGACGACCTGCTGCTGTCCGCGAACGTCGAGATCCTGTTCCACGCGCTGGCCGCGGGCGTGGTCATGGACGGGGAGCGCCGCGTGCAGGCGCTGCTCGTCGAGACCAAGTCCGGCCGCTACGCGGTCGTCGGCCGGACCTTCATCGACGCCTCGGGCGACGGCGACCTCGCCGCCTGGGCGGGTGTGCCGTACGCGCTCGGGGACGGCCAGGGCAACATGCTCTATCCCTCGACCATGTTCCGCATCAACGGCGTCGACGCGCAGCGCGCCGGCAAGGCATGGGAGGTGATCCCCGGCCTGATGCTGCAGGCCGAGTCCGAAGGCCGCTACACCTTCCCGCGCAAGACGCCGATCATCCGGCCGCAGAAAAGCGGCATCGAATGGCGTGCCAACCTCACGCAGCTCGCCAACAGCGAAGGCAACGCCATGGACGGCACGGACGCCCGCGAGCTGTCGGAGGCGGAGGTGCTGGGCCGCCGGCAGATCGCCTCGGTCGCCGGCTTCCTGCGCGAGGTGCCCGGCTTCGAGCAGAGCTATATCTCCGACATCGCGCCCCAGGTGGGCATCCGCGAAACGCGCCGCGTGCGCGGCCTCTACGAACTGACAGAGTCCGACGTGCTGGACTGCGCCAGCTTCGCGGACACGGTCGGCGTCAACGGCTGGCCGCTGGAGCTGCACCTCAAGGGCGACGTGGAGTTCCGCTGGCCGAAGATCCCGCAAAGCCGCGGTTTCAACCACCTGCCCTACCGCATGACCGTGCCGCAGGGCGTGGACAACGTCTGGGTGGCCGGGCGCTGTGCCTCCATGAGCCACGAGGCGCAGTCCGCGGCGCGCGTGACCGGCGCCTGCTTCGTCATGGGCGAGGCCGCGGGCCTGGCCGCCGACCTCGCGCTGAAGGCCGGCACGGCCAACGCACAGGTCGACGTGGCGGCCCTGCAGGACGCCCTGGAACACAATGGCGCCTACCTGGGCCGCAGCTGGTAAAGGAACCTCCATGAACGCACCGATCCCGACCGCGCAGGTCCGCGAACAGCTGTACCGCGACATGGACCGCCACAACCTCACGCCCTTGTGGGAGGTGCTGCATGCGCTGGTGCCGCCGCAGCCGAACACGCCATGCGAACCGGCGTTCTGGAAGTACGAGGAGGTGCGTCCCTTCCTCCTGCGGGCGGGCGATGCGATCACGGCAGAGGAAGCGGTACGCCGCGTGCTGATCCTGGAGAACCCCAAGTTGCGCGGCCAGTCCTGCATCACGCAGTCGCTGTACGCGGGCCTGCAGCTGATCCTGCCGGGCGAGGTCGCCCCCAGCCACCGCCACACGCAGAGCGCCCTGCGCTTCATCGTGGAAGGTTCGGGCGCCTACACCGCCGTGGATGGCGAGCGCAGCACCATGAAGCCCGGCGACTTCATCATCACGCCCAGCTGGACCTGGCACGACCACGGCCACGAAGCGGATGGGCCGGTGGTCTGGCTCGATGGCCTGGACATCCCCATGCTGCGCTTCTTCGACGCGGGCTTCGCGCAGAACAGTCCCGAGCGCTCGCAGCAGGTCACGCGCCCCGAAGGCACCAGCTTCGCCCGCTACGGGCAGAACATGGTCCCGGTGCGGCATGACCCGCCTTTCGGCAAGACGTCGCCGGTCTTCAGCTATCCCTACGAACGCAGCCGCGAAGCGCTCGACGGCCTGGAGCGCCACGCGCCCATCGACGACTGGGACGGTTTCAAGCTGCGCTACGTGAACCCGCTCACCGGCGGCTGGACCATGCCCACCATCGGCACCTTCCTGCAGCGCCTGCCCGCGGGCTTCGCGGGCAAGGGCTGGCGCCAGACCGACGGCGCGGTGTTCAGCGTGGTCGAGGGCGAAGGCGAAGTCGTGCTGGCCCACGGCGGGCGCGAGTGGCGCTACGCCTTCGGGCCGCGCGATCATTTCGTGGTGCCCTCATGGCACACTGCGCGCCTCGCATCGCGCAGCGGCTGCGTCCTGTTCAGTTTTTCCGACCGCCCGGTGCACGAGGCGCTGGGCATCCACAACGAAGAAAGGTTGTCATGAGCTACGTCTTCAACCCCGCGCCCCAGGTCAGCGTCCCCGTGGTGGGCCGGGCCGAGCGCTTCCCGGTGCGGCGCATCTACTGCGTGGGCCGCAACTACGTGGAGCATGCCAAGGAGATGGGTTTCACCGGCCGCGAAGCGCCGTTCTTCTTCTTCAAGCCGGCGGATGCGATCGTGGTGGTGCCGGCCGGCGAAACCGCCACCATCCGCTACCCGAGCCTGACCAAGGACCTGCACCACGAGATCGAACTGGTGGCGTGCATCGGCACCGGCGGCAAGAACATCAAGGCCGCCGACGCGAAAAAGCACGTCTTCGGCTACGCCGTCGGGCTGGACATGACGCGCCGCGACCTGCAGGGCGAGCAGAAGAAGCTCGGTCGCCCCTGGGAGATCGGCAAGTCCTTCGAGGAGTCCGCCCCGATCGGCCCGATCACGCCCGCCGCGCAGGCCGGCGACATCGACAACGCGGAAATCTGGGTGCAGGTGAACGGCAAGGACCGCCAGCGCAGCAGCGTGTCCAAGTTGATCTGGAACATCGGCGAGGTCATCGAGCACATCTCCACCGCCTGGGACCTGGCGCCGGGCGACCTGATCTACACGGGCACGCCCGAAGGCGTCGCCGCGGTGGTGGCCGGCGACACGCTGGTGGGCGGCGTGGGCGGCCTCACCGGCATCTCGGTGAAGGTCCAGGCGGCCTGATCGTTTGTCCCCTGTGGCCGGCGCAACGCCGGCCACTATGATCGCGCGGCAGCCGCCGCGCGCTTGCCGCGCCGGTCCTCGAACAGCACGAAGAATGAGGAGTCCCGTTTGCGCGTCCTGGAATCCCTGGCCAAGTTCTGCGCCATCCTCGCCGGCTTCCTCCTGACCGGCATCACCCTCATGACCTGCGCCAGCCTGCTCGGGCGCAACACCACCGGCACCACGCTGGTGGGCGACTTCGAACTCACGGGCGTGGCGGCCGGCGCGGCGATCGCCCTCTTCCTGCCCTGGTGCCAGGCGCGGCGCGGGAACATCATCGTCGACTTCTTCACGGCCAAGGCCAGCGCGCGCGCCAATGCGCTGCTGGATCGCTTCGGCGCGCTGCTGCTGGGACTGTCGGTGGCCCTGCTCGCCTGGCGCGCCGCCGTCGGCGGCCTGAGCTCCTGGCGCGCGCACTCCACGACGATGATGCTCGGCTTCCCCGAGTGGATCGTGTATGCCTGCATGGTGCCGCCCCTGGTGCTGACGGCCGTGATCGGCATCTGGCAGGGCGTCTTCGGTTTCGGCGAGGAGATCGCGGAATGAGTCCGCTCGCCCTGACCGGCCTCATCTTCGGGATCATGCTGGTGCTGATGGCGATCCGCACCCCGATCGCCATCTCGATGTTCGTCGCCGGCTGCGTCGGCTACGTCCTGCAGTCGGGCCTGGCACCGCTGGAGAGCTTCCTGAACGCGCAGACCTTCGCACGCTTCGCCAGCTACGACCTGTCGGTGATCCCGCTGTTCATCCTCATGGGGCACTTCGCCACCCAGGGCGGCATCTCCAAGGCGCTGTTCGGCTTCGCCAGCGCGGTGATGTCGCGCTTCCGCGGCGGCCTGGCCATGGCGGCGGTGATGGCCTGCGCCGCCTTCGGCGCGATCTGCGGCTCCTCGGTCGCGACGGCGGCGACCATCACCTCGGTGGCGCTGCCGGAACTCAAGCGCCATGGCTATTCGGGCCGCCTGGCCACCGGCACGCTGGCCGCCGGCGGCACGCTGGGCATCCTGATCCCGCCTTCGGTGCCGCTGGTGATCTACGCGATCCTGGCGGAGCAGAACATCGCCAAGCTGTTCGCGGCGGCGATGATTCCCGGTCTGATCGCGATGGTCGGCTACATGATCGCCATCGCGATCTACGTGCGCGTCGTGCCCGGCCACGCGCCCGAGCGCGAGCAGGCCACGCGCATGACCTTGCAGACGCTCACGGGCGTGATTCCCATCGCGCTGATCTTCGGCGTGGTGTTCGGCGGCATCTACGGCGGCTTCTTCACGCCCACGGAGGGCGCGGCGGTCGGCGCAGCCGCCACCTTCGTCGCGGCGCTGCTCAAGGGCGAGATGAGCTGGCAGAAGTTCAAGCACTGCTTCTACGCCACGGCCGAAGGCTCGGCGATGATCTTCATGATCTTCATCGGCGCCGACGTCATGAACGCGGCGCTGGCGCTCACGCAGGTGCCCGGGCAACTCGCGGGCCTGGTGGGAAGCTGGGGCCTGTCGCCGGTGGCGGTGGTCGCGGCCATCCTGCTGTTCTACGTCGTGCTCGGCGCGGTGATGGACGAACTGTCCATGATCCTGCTGACCATCCCCATCTTCTTCCCCATGGTGATGTCGCTGGACTTCGGCATGTCCAAGGAGTCCACCGCCATCTGGTTCGGCATCATGGTCTTGATGACGGTCGGTTTCGGCCTGCTCGCGCCGCCGGTGGGCCTGAACGTGTACGTGGTCAACGGCATGGCGCGCGACATCCCCATCCGGGAAAGCTACCGCGGTGTGATGCCCTTCCTGGTGAGCGACACCATCCGCACCATCGTGCTGCTTTTGTTCCCATCGATCTCGCTGTGGCTGGTCAAGTACGTGGGCTAGGACCCCGGGCGGCAGGGAAAGCCCGCAAGCCGGGCGCACGGCGCTTGCGTTAAGTTGTTGCACCTCCCAGGAGTCCCAGAATGATCCAACGCAGAACGATCCTCCGCTCCGGCGCCGCCGCCGCGCTCGGCGGCTCCGCCCTCGCCGGCATCGCGCAGCAGGCGGTGACCCTGAAGTTCCACACCTTCATGGCGCCCACTTCCAACGTCTGGCTGAACATGCACAAGGCCTGGATGGACAAGGTCGAGAAGGACTCGGGCGGCCGCATCAAGTTCGAGGCCTACCCGGCCATGCAGCTGGGGGGCACGCCCGTGCAGCTGTACGACCAGGCCCGCGACGGCGTCGTCGACATCGTCTGGACCTTGCCCGGCAACACCACCGGGCGCTTCCCGCGCGTCGAGGTGTTCGAGCTGCCCTTCATGATGAGCAATGCGGAGGCCACGTCCAAGGCCTACTGGGAGTACGTGCAGACGCTCGCCCCCGACGAATTCAAGGACACGCAGGTCATCGCCCTGCACGTGCACGGGCCGGGCTGCATCCACACGGCCGACAAGCCGGTGCACACCGTGGCCGACATGCGCGGGCTGAAGCTGCGCGCACCGACGCGCCAGGTGACCAAGCTGGTGGGCGCGCTGGGCGCCACGCCGGTGGGCATGCCCTTGCCGCAGATCCCCGACGCCCTGTCCAAGGGCACCATCAACGGCTGCGTGATCCCGTGGGAGGTCGTGCCCTCGGTCAAGGTGCACGAGCTCACCAAGTACACCGCGGAGTTCGACCCCGCGGGCGGTTCGCTCTACACCACCACCTTCGTGATGGCGATGAACAAGGCGAAGTACGGCAGCCTGTCGCCGGAGCTGAAGAAGATCATCGACGCCAACTCCGGCATGGCCACCTCGGGCTGGCTGGGCAAGGTGCAGCAGGCGGGCGACGCCGCCGGGCGCAAGGCGGCCAGCGACCGCGGCAACACCATCTTCAAGGTCAGCGCCGGCGAGGCGCAGGAGTTCCGCCGCCGCTCCCGCGAGATCGAGGTGCAGTGGGTCGAGGACATGAACAAGCGCGGCCACGACGGCCGCAAGCTGCTCGATTCCGCCCGCGCCCTGATCGACAAGCACACCAAGACCACCCGGGCCTGAGCGCGTAAACTGGGGCCATCCATGCCAGTCCAGGGGCTCCGCCGGAGCCCCTTACTTCGTCCGTGACCCTGCGCAGTCCCATCAAGCATTGCCGCAACTGCGGCGCCGCCGTCGTCTACCGCCTGCCCGACGACGGCGACACCCACCAGCGCGCGGTCTGCCCGGCCTGCGACACGATCCACTACGAGAACCCGCTCAACGTGGTCGGCACCGTGCCCTGGCTGGACGACCGCGTCCTCCTGTGCAAGCGCAACATCGAGCCGCGCTGGGGCAAGTGGACGCTGCCCGCGGGATTCATGGAACTGGACGAGACCACCGCGGAAGGCGCGATGCGCGAGACGCACGAGGAAGCCGGCGCGCAGATCGAACTGGAAGGGCTCTTCACCGTCCTGAGCGTGCCGCGCGTGGGGCAGGTGCACCTGTTCTACCGCGCCCGGCTCCTGAGCGACGTGTTCGACCCGGGGTTCGAGACCATCGAAGCGCGTCTGTTCCGCCAGGACGAGATCCCGTGGGAAGAGATCGCCTTTCGCACCGTCCGGGAGACGCTGCTGCGCTTCTTCGAGGACCGTGCACGCGGCCACTTCGGCGTGCACACGATGGACGTCCTCTGAAGCTGCGGCCCAGGGCCTACTGCGGCCCCTGACGGATCTTGCCGTCCTCGCGCAGGCGCACTTCCTCGCGGTGCTTCTGGCACATCGGATGGTTGCGGGCACCCGGCCGGGCGCAGTTCTCCGACAGGCAGGCTTCCTTGGAGAAGAGGAACTTGTCGCGGCACTGGTCCACCGCCGCCAGGCCGGTATTGCTGGCCACCACGGACGGCTGCACCTTCGCTGACGGGGTGTCGGGTTCGGCGCGGGGCGCCGCCGCCGGGCTCGCCGCGCGGGTGGGCTCGGGTGCGACCGGCACAGGCGCGGCCTTGGCAAGACGCAGCGGCTGGCTGGCGGCCTTGCGGGCGGGCGCCGCCCCGACGACCTTGGCCGTCGGCGCGCTCGCCGGCATGGGCGTGTCGGGGGGATTGGCGGCCGCCGC
>NZ_JBYNTT010000036.1:0-11240 GCF_057784995.1 Ramlibacter sp. G4-7 | reverse complement strand
AGTGCCGCTTGATCTACAGCTCAGGCTGAGGTCCAAAGGGTGGCGACGGCGTACACCCGCTCCGCTCGGCTCTCGCCGAACTCTGGAAATTCAATCATGAACAATACAAGGGTGGCGCGGCACCGCCGCGACAGGTGAGCGCCGCGGATCCCACCCTTCCCACGACAAACAAGGAGACCGACATGCACCGCCGCCCCTTCCTCCACAGCGCCATCGCCGCCTTCGGCATCGTGTGCGCCGGCCTGGCCTTCGGCCAAGGCTATCCCAGCAAACCCGTCTCGCTGGTCGTGCCCAATCCGCCCGGCGGCCTCGTCGACACCTCGGCGCGGGTGGTCGCGGATTCGCTGGCCAAGGTGCTGGGCCAACCGGTGGTCGTGGACAACCGCGCGGGCGGCAGCGGCAACGTCGCCTACGGCATGGTGGCGCGCGCGCCCGCGGATGGCTACACGCTCCTGACCTCGTATTCCGCCTACCACGTCGGCAACCCCTCGCTCACGCCCAAGCTGCCCTGGGCGCAGAAGGACTTCACGCCGGTGGCGCTGGTGACGGTGGCGACCAACGTGATCGCGGTGCATCCGTCGGTGCCGGCGAACAACCTGCAGGAGTTCATCGCCTACCTGAAGAAGAACCCCGGGAAGCTCACTTACGCGTCGCAGGGCAACGGCTCGGTCTCGCACATCGGCACCGAGATCTTCAAGGCGCAGACCGGCACGAGCATGGTCCACATCCCGTACAAGGGATCGGGCGACGCGATCCGCGACGTCCTTTCCGGCCAGGTGCAGGTGTTCATGACGACGCCGCCCTCGGTGATGCAGCACGTGCAGGCGGGCAAGCTCAAGGCCTTCGCCGTGACCGGCAAGTCGCGCCATCCCGGCCTGCCCGGCGTGCCGACCACCTCCGAGGCCGGGCTCAAGGGCTTCGAGCTGGAGTCCTGGGTGGCCATCTTCGCCCCTGCGGCCACGCCGCCGGACGTGGTGCAGAAGCTCTCCGCCAGCATCAAGCAGGCGCTGGAGACGCCCGAAGCGAAGACGCGCGCCGACACGGCGGGCATCGAGCTGCGTTACCTGCCGCCGCCGCAACTCGCCGCGATGGTGACGCGCGAGACGGAGTTCTGGGCAAAGACGATCAAGGCGCAGGGGATCACGGCGGATTGAGCGCCAGGCGGTGGGGTTCGCCGCATGCGGCGTCTTCACCCCGCATCGCTGCCCGGCGACCACCGCGGCAGCGTGTAGCCGGTCACGAGCGCCGCAATGCGCAAGCCGGTCGCGCAGGTGGCCGCAAGCACCAGCCCCAGGCCCGGCGGCACGCCTGCGTACTGCGCCATCACCAGCACCCACCCGCCCGCGAACGCGCACACCGCATAAGGCCGGTGGTCGCGCAAGGCAGTGGGAATCTCGTTGCACACGATGTCGCGCAGCACGCCGCCGAAGGTGGCGGTGATCACGCCCATCAGCACGGCGACGATGCCGGGCAGCTCCTGGGCCAGCGCGAGCTGCGTGCCGGTGGCGCTGAACAGGCCCAGCCCCAGCGCGTCGGGCCATTGCATCGCGCGCTCGGTCGGCGCGAAGTGCTGCGCCCGCAGGAAGGCCATCGCCACGATGCACAGCGCCAGCAGGCTCCACAGCCACGCCGGGTGCGCCACCCAGAAGAAGGGCCGGCGATCGAGCAGCACGTCGCGCAGCGTGCCGCCGCCGAATGCGGCGAGGCCGGCGACCAGGCACACGCCCACGGCGTCCAGGCGCTTGCGCGCCGCCTCGAGCAGCCCCGACAGGGCGAAGGCGAGCGTCGCGAGGGCTTCGACGACCGTGAGCAGCAGGGAGAGCAGGGGTGCATCCGACATGCCGGGATTGTCGTGCAGCGACGGGTCGAACCCGGATGACGTTGCTTCGCTAAGATGGCCGCGAGATTCCCTCGCACTGCCTTGACCCCCGCCGCCCCCACCATCCACATCCGCCCGGCGACGCAGGACGACGTCCCCCGGATCCTGGGCTTCATCCGCGAACTCGCCGCCTACGAGAAGGCGGAGCACGAGGTCGTCGCGACCGAGGCGCACATCCGCCGGTCGTTGTTCGAGCCAGGGGCGGTCGCCCGCGCGCTGGTGTGCCGCGTCGGCGAGGTGGACGCGGGCTTTGCCGTCTACTTCTTCAACTACTCCACCTGGCAGGGCCGCAAGGGCCTGTACCTCGAGGACCTGTACGTGTCGCCGGCCTGGCGCCAGGCCGGCGCCGGCAAGGCGATGCTGCGGCACCTGGCGCGCATCGCGCTGGCCAACGACTGTGGCCGCTTCGAGTGGAGCGTCCTCGACTGGAACGAGCCGGCGATCGGCTTCTACCGTTCCATCGGCGCGGTCGCGCTGGACGAGTGGGTGCGCTACCGGCTCACGGGCGCGGCGCTGGCCGAGTTCGCAGCCGCGGGCGACTGACGCAGCGACTCAGGACAAGCCCGCCGGCGGCAGGATGTAGCTCGCCGGCCGCTGCTTCAGGATGAGGAGGTTCTTGACCTCCCACTGCGCCGCGGCTTCCATGTCCTGCAGGTAGCGGATGTCGCCGCCGGCCTGCACCGCGATCGGCACCCCGCCTTCGAACAGCAGCCGGTTGCCGGCCAGCCGGGGCACTTTCTCGCCAGGGGTCAGGATCCCGGCGAGGTTCAGGGGATCCGCGGCCGAAATGGCCACCCGCTCGCGGCCCGGCGTGCGGGCCGTCTTGCGCAGCGCCGCGGCCGCCTCCGGCAAGGCGAACTGTTCGCCCGAGAAGCCGCTGACGAAGCGGCCGCCGCGCACCTCGCCGCGGGCTTCCAGCCGGCGCAGCACGTAGTACAGCTCGCGCCAGGGCGGCAGGCCTTGCTCGCGTTCCAGCAGCTTGCGGAACACGACGCCGTAGCGGCGCAGCAGCACGCGCGCGATGTGCTCCACGTGCGCAGCGGCCAGCGCGCCCGGCGCGGCTTCGCCCGGCCGGGGCGCGGGCACGAGCGACCAGCGGCCCGCGTCGTCGATGGGATCGTGGCCATGGCCCTTGCGCCGCAGCTTGTTGCGCTTGTCCGCGGGCATGACCAGGGTGCGCAGGCCCGCGAAGGAATCGCAGGTGACCAGCCCCTGCGCCACCAGTTCGGACAGCGCCTGCTCCACCTGCGTGCCCAGCATGCGCGCCTCGCGCTGCAGGTCCGGGAAGAAGCTGGCGCCGTGGCGGCGCAGCAGGTCGAGCACCACCCGCGCGGGGCCGGAAAGCACCTCGTCGCCCACCGGCGCGGCGCCGCTGGCCTGCTGCCAGTGCGGCAGCCCTTCGCGTTCGCACAGCATCACCGGCGTGCTGCGGATCGTCGCCGCCTTGCGGCTGGCCGCCTCCCCCGGGTCCGCGGGCCGCCACCAGGCCACGCGGCCGACCGAGCACAGCTTGTCGAGCATGGCGGGCGCGTAGTCCCCGACCCGCGCGAGCAGCAGGTCTTCCTCCCACGCCGGCGCGGGCGCGGCATGGCCTTCCAGCTGCCGCAGCACGTCGGCCAGGCCCGCTTCGCCCTGGCGGCGCTCGTCGCCTGCGCTGTCCGCCAGCTGGTGCCAGCGGAAGAGGAAGCGCATGAACTGCGCCGGCGGCACCGGCTGGATCTCCGCGCGCAGCCGCTCGCGCGTCAGCCGATGGATGCGCGCGAGCAGGCGGCGGTCGCACCATTCGGCCGCGCCGGGGGCGCTGAAGGCACCCCGCATCACGGCGCCTTCAGCTTCCAGCCGGAGCAAGGGGGGCAGCACCTCGTCGAGGTCCAGCCCCAGCGGTGCGCCCAGCGCCTGCGCCGTCACCGGGCCCAGCAGATCCAGGCGCGCGCGCAGGATTTCGCGCAGCGCGTCCTCCGGCGCGGGGGTGTCCCGGACGACGGCTTCGATGGCTGGTGCGAGGGGCGCCGACGGCAGCACCGCCCGCATCTCGTGCAGGCGTTCCGCCGCGACCAGCAGCACGCCCGCGGGAGTACGCATGCGCGTGGCGCGGCGCTGCCGCACGAGATCCTCCAGCAGCGCCGGTGCCCCGGCTTCGCTGTCGGCAAGGAAGCCGTGCACCACCAGCGCGTCGTGCAGTTCCTCGACGTCCCCCATGTCGGGCCACGCGTCCGACCGCACCTGCGCGATCGCCTGCGGGTCCAGCCGGCCGACGTCGGCGGCCGTCTGCAGTTCCGCGATCGGCTGCGTGCGCACCGCCTTGGTCCGCCGTTCCTCCGCCGCGCCGCCGTCCAGGAAGGCATAGGGCCGCGCGTTGAGGATGGCGTACGCGAGCGGCGAGGGGGTGGGCAGCTCGCGCGTGACGACCTCCACCGCGCCGGACTCGATGCGGGCGAGCAGCGCCACGAACCCGTCGGCGTCCATGGTGTCGGTCAGGCAGTCGCGCAGGGTCTGCGCCACCAGCGGGTGGTCGGGGATCTCGCGCTCGCCCACGAGGTTCTCCGCGCAGGCGATCTGGTCCGGGAACACCACCGTCAGCAGGTCCTCGGCGTCGGAGCGCTGGAACTGCGGCGGCACCTTGCGGCCGCCGTTCATGCGGCGCACCGCCAGCGAGGCCGTGGCGTTCCAGCGCCAGCGCGTGCCGAACATGGGCGCCTCCAGCAGCGCCTGCACCAGCACGTCGCGCGCGCTGGCCGACTTCAGGTAGTGCCGCACCTCCTCCAGCGGGAAGCTGTGCGCGGGCCCCAGGGACAGCACGATGCTGTCCTCCAGCGCGCTCGCCTGCAGCTCGAAATTGAACTTGCGGCACATGCGCTTGCGCAGCGCCAGGCCCCAGGCCTTGTTGATGCGCGAGCCGTAGGGCGAGTGGATCACCAGGTGCGTGTCGCCCACCTCGTCGAAGAAGCGCTCGAACACGATGCGCTGCTGCGTGGGCAGCAGGCCCAGCGCCGCCTTGGCGGCCGCGAGGTACAGCGCCAGCTGCTGCGCCGCCGCCGCGGGCAGGCCCAGCGCGTCGTGCAGCCAGCGCACGCACGCATCGGTGCCGTCGTCCAGCAGCTTGTCCGCGGTGGCGCACAGGCGCGACACCGCCTCGCACAGTTCCACCGTGCGGCCCAGGCTTTCGCCGAGCCAGAAGGGCATGTTGGGCGGCTGGCCCCTGGCGTCCTCCACCAGCACCTTGCCGGTCTCGACCTTGGCGATGCGGTAGGACGCGTTGCCCAGCTGGAAGATGTCGCCCGGCAGGCTCTCGAAGGCGAAATCCTCGTTCAGCGTGCCGATGCGGTGCCCTTCGGGCTGCAGCACCACGTCGTAGTCGAACTGGTCGGGGATGACGCCGGCGTTGGTGACGGCGGCCAGGCGCGCGCCGCGGCGCGCCCGCAGCATGCGGTGCACCGCGTCGTAGTGCAGGTAGGCGCCGCGCCGGCCGCGGCGCGTGCTGTAGCCGTCCGCAAGCATCTGCACGACCTGCTCGAAGTCGCGCAGCGCGAGGTCGCGGTAGGGGTGGGCGCGCTTGAGCCGCTCGTACAGCGCGTCGAGCGGCCATTCCCTGCTGGCGGTCTCCGCGACGACGTGCTGCGCCAGCGCGTCCAGTGGCTGTTCGGGCACGCGGATGCGATCGAGCTCGCCGCGCTCGACGGCTTCCAGCAGGGCCGCGCACTCCAGCAGGTCGTCCAGCGACAGCGGGAACAGCCGCCCCTTCGGAATGGCGCCGATCGCATGGCCCGCACGGCCCACGCGCTGCAGGAAGGCGTTGATGCTGCGGGGGGAGCCGATCTGGCACACGAGGTCGATGTCGCCGATGTCGATGCCCAGTTCCAGCGAGCTGGTCGCCACCAGCGCCTTGAGCTCGCCCTGCTTGAGGCGCTGCTCGGCGTGCAGGCGGTGCTCGCGCGCGAGGCTGCCGTGGTGCGCGGTGACGTGCTCCTCGCCGAGGCGCTCGGCGAGGTGGCGCGCCATGCGCTCCGCCGTGCGGCGCTGGTTGACGAAGATGAGCGTGGTGCGGTGCTCGTGGACGAGGCCGGCGAGGCGGTCGTAGAGCTCGTCCCACACCTCGGTGGCCATCACCGCGCCCAGCGGCGAGCGCGGCACTTCGACGGCGAGGTCGCGTTCGCGCACGTGGCCGGCATCGATGATCGCGACCGGCTCGTCACGCTCGCCCACCAGGAAGCGCGCCATGGCGTCCAGCGGCTTCACGGTGGCGGACAGCCCGATGCGCACCGGCGGCCGCGCGCACAGGGCTTCCAGGCGCTCGAGCGACAGCGCCAGGTGCGATCCGCGCTTGCTGCCGGCCACCGCGTGCAGTTCGTCCACGATCACGCTCTTGACCGATCCCAGCATGGCCCGGCCCGACTCGGAGCCCAGCAGGATGTAGAAGGATTCCGGCGTGGTCACCAGGATGTGCGGCGGCTTGCGGCGCATGCGCTCGCGCTCCGCGGTGGGCGTGTCGCCCGTTCGCACGGCGCTGCGGATGCCGGGGTCGGGCAGTCCCTGCGCCGCCAGTTCGGCGGCGATGCCCGCCAGCGGTTCCTCCAGGTTCCTGCGGATGTCGTTGGAGAGCGCCTTCAGGGGCGACACGTACAGGACGTGGACCTCGTCCGCCAGCCCGGTGGCAAGCCCCTCGCGCACCAGTTCATCGATCGCCGAGAGAAAGGCCGCGAGCGTCTTGCCGGAGCCGGTGGGCGCGGCGATCAGTGCATGGCCGCGCCGCGAGGTCACGGCCCATGCCTGGGCCTGCGCCTCGGTGGGCGTGCCGAAGCGATGCTCCAGCCAGGCGGAGACAGCGGGGTGGAAGGGGAGCGGGGAGACGGAGGGCATCGTGGGGAGGCGATCGTGGCAGATGGGGGCGCCGGCGCCCGGATCAAGGATGCGGGACACGCTCCGGATCCCGCCGGCGGAGGCAGTCGCCCGGGAACGCGCGCAGGGCGGCCGCACGGGCGCTTGAAGGCCGAGCCTCCGGCTCCCATCTGGACTGCCTGGACGGGCAGGCCCACCTGCCCGATCGGGCGGTTCCGCGGCGGCCGCAGCACGCGCACGATGCATGCATCAGCAGCCAGGACCGGAGTGCAGGCCATGACCAGCGAACCTTCCTTTCCATCATCGGTGGCCGACGCGGTGGAGCGCGTGGCGCCCTCCGTGGTCGCCGTGCGCGCGCGGCGCACCGGGACGTCCACCGCCCTGTGCTGGCGCCCCGGCGTGCTGGTGACCGCCGCCGCGGCGGTCGGCCACGCGGACCGCGTGCAGGTGGTGCTGGCCGACGGCAGCGCAGTGTCCGCGGCCGTGCGCGGCGTGGATGCGGGCACGGACCTCGCGGTGCTCGCGGCCGAGGGCGACTGGCCGGTCGCCGAACGCCGCCTCGACCCACCCGCGCGCGTCGGCGACTTCGTGTTCGCCGTCGGGCGCGATGCGGCCGGCATGGTGCACGCGAGCTTCGGCCACGTCGGGGCGGTCGCCGGCGCCTGGCGCAGCTGGCGCGGCGGCGAACTGGATCGCTACCTGCGGCTGGACGGTGGCCTCTATCCCGGGCACATGGGCGCCCCGGTGTGCGACCCGCAGGGGCAGGTGCTGGGCCTTGCCAGCGCGGCGCTCGCCCGCCACCACGGCATCGTGGTGCCCGCGGCGACCGTCGACCGGGTCGCCGATGCGCTGCTCGCCCACGGACGCGTGCGCCGCGGCCACCTGGGGATCGCCGCGCAGCCGGTGCCGCTGTCCGCCGCGATGCGCGAAGCCGCGGACGCCGACAGCGACACCGGCCTGCTCGTCTCCGGCATCGGCGAGGAGAGTGCCGCCGCCCGGGCCGGCCTGCTCGTGGGCGACATCCTCGTCTCCGTGGGGGGCCGTGCGGTGGCGAGCATCGAAGCGCTGCGCGACCTCCTGGGCGGGGACCGGATCGGCTCGCGCTTGCGCGTGGTCCTGCTGCGTGGCGGACGGCGCGAGGAACTGAGCGTGGAAGTGGACGAGAAGCGGTGGGAGCCGCGCTGCTGAGGACGACCATGCCCTGGCGCGTCGGCATCGCGGGATCGCAGCGCTGGGCGCTGCAGGGCCTGGCGCAGGCCTTGCAGCGCGCGGACGCGCCCGCTTTCGCGCCGCTCCTGCTGTCGCCCGAAGACCTGCGCCACTTGCCGCCGCTGGACGTGCTCGTGCTGGTGCCCGCGGACGCGCAGGCTGCGAAGCGCCTCGGCGAGAGCGTGCCGCCGGAGCTGCCGCTGCTGTGGGTGGGCGAGGCCGCGGATCTCCTGCGCAACGGCCCCACCGGCCGCATCGCCGCCGACGCCGGCGACGGGATGCTCGCCGCCGCGGCGCACGCGCTGGCCAGCGGGCTGCACGTGCACGACGGCAGCGCACGTCCGCCCGTCAGGACCGCGGTCGAGCCGATGGAGCCACTCACCCCGCGCGAGCTGGAAGTGCTGGAGCTCATGGCCAAGGGCCTGGCCAACCGCGAGATCGCGCTGGCCCTGGGCATCTCCAGCCACACGGCCAAGTTCCACGTCGCGCAGATCCTGGAAAAGGCCGGGGCCGCCACGCGCACCGAAGCCGTGCGCCAGGGCCTGCGCCTGGGCCTCATCGGACTCTGAACCATGGACGCTTCCCTTCAAGACCTGCCCCTGCTCGACGCCTATTCGCGCGCCGTCGTCGACGTGCTGGAGCGCGCCAAACCCGGCGTGGTCTCGCTGCGCGTGCGCAAGCGCGATGCGCGCGGCCGCGAGGCCGGTGGCTCCGGCTCCGGTTTCCTGATCACGCCCGACGGCTACCTGCTGACGAACTTCCACGTCGTGCACGACGCCGCGCAGGTGCAGGTCGCCTTCGAGGACGGCACCGTGCTGCCCGCGACCGTCGTGGGCAGCGATGCGCACACCGACCTCGCGCTCGTGCGGGCCGGCGCCAGCGGCACGCTGCCGCACCTGCAGCTCGGGGCCTCCGCACAGGTGCGCGCGGGGCAGGTGGCCATCGCGATCGGCAACCCCCTGGCCTCGGGCATACCGTCACGACCGGCGTGGTGTCCGCGGTGGGCCGCAGCCTGCGCTCGCCATCGGGGCGGCAGATCGACAACGTGATCCAGACCGACGCCAGCCTCAATCCCGGCAACTCGGGCGGTCCCTTGCTGGATACGCGCGGGCAGGTGATCGGCGTGAACACCGCGATCATCGGCGGCGCGCAGTCCCTGTGCTTCGCGGTGCCTTCGGACACCGCGCAATGGGTGGTCACCGAACTGCTGCAGCATGGCGCCGTGCGCCGCGCCTGGCTGGGACTCACCGCGCACACCGTGCCACTGGCGCGCCGCGTGGCGCGTCACTTCGGCCTGGAGCAGGACAGCGCCATCCTGGTCGACGAAGTGATCCGGGACGGTCCCGCCGACCGCGCCGGACTGCGTGGCGGCGACCGCATCCTCGCCGTGGACGACACCGCCGTGCGCGAGGTGGACCAGCTGCTGCGCGTGCTCTCGCGCGAACGCATCGGCCGCAGCACCGAGATCGCGCTGCTGCGCGGGGTGCAGCGGCAGAGCGTGAGCGTGGTGCCGGAGCTGGCGAGATGATGTCGTCCCGGGCTCGACCCGGGACCGATGAGGCGCCTCAAGGATTGCGGGTCGAGCCCGCCATGACATGGCCACGGGCACGGTGGCACGCCGCCCCCGTCCCTGCCAGAATGGCCCTCTGACCTCGGGAGGTGCAGCATGAGCGACAAGAGCATCCTGGCCCACATCAACGCCCTCATCGACGAGGAGCACCAGCTGCGCGCCGGCGGCGCAGCGGAGGACAAGGCGCCGCGCCTCAAGCGCGTGGAAGAAGAGCTCGACCAGTGCTGGGACCTGCTGCGGCAGCGGCGCGCCCGCCGGGAGTTCGGGCAGGACCCGGACAGCGCGGAGCCGCGGCCCATAGGCACGGTCGAGAACTACACAGGCTGAGCTGGTCGCCGGCGCGGCGGGCTCGCGGCGCATTCCTACGCTGCGCCCGGCTGCACATCCTTAGATTGTCGGCTCAACACAAAGGACCGAACGCATGCCCAACCCCAGGAACCGGATCAAGCAGACCGGCGATACCCACCTTCCCGACGTCGGCGACGAAGGCGGCGGCGACGAGGACCCCTTGCGCTTCGAGCCGGCCGAGGACACGGGCGCGGGCGAGTCCGCCCTTTCCACGATGTCCGCCAGGTCGTCGATGGCGGCATCAGGCTACGTCGACGCCGCGCGCGAACAGATCCGGCAGCGTCCGGTGGTGGCGCTGGCCAGCGCGTTCGTGCTGGGCTACCTGTTCGCGCGGATCTGAGCGGGGTAGGGTCGAGGGACCTGTAGCGTGGTGGTGAGCGGACGCGAACCCCACCGCCCGTGAGAGCTCGGCCAGGGAGGCCAGGCGGCCCATGCCGCTGCGCCGCGCGAGGAGATGCCATGCCCGATACCGTCGAACCGCTGATCCGCGACCTGCTGGAGTGGGTGGGGAGGGGCCGTCCTTACGCCGAGGTGATGGATGCCTGGCGGACGTCGTGTCCACGCCTGCCGGTGTGGGAGGAAGCGAACCTGCGGGGCTATGTCGCGTGCGAGCGCGATGCCCGCGGAGTGCTGCAGGTCCTCGTGACGCGCAGGGGCGCCGAGCACCTGCGCCAACCTGCCTGGACTCAGTGCACCACCAGCGGCCGCACCACGGGCCAGGCGAATTCGTTGCCGACCACCACCCGGGCGTAGAGGTAGTTCGAGCGCGCCTGCTCCGGCAACCGGTCCAGGTCGACGTGGCCGGCCGCGTCGCAGGGAAAGCTCAGGGCGCGTCCCTGGGCGCGCAGCGTCTGGAAATGCAGCTCGAAGGCGGATGACGGCACGGCGTTCATGGCGGGCTCCTCTGCGTTGGACCTTGGACGACGCTTGCAGCTTGGGCGGGGGGCCGGTGCAAGTTGTCTCGCTTCGGTCTGGCTTCGGTCTCGATTCCACAATGGTCCGTCCAAGGCAGCGCGTCATCCGCCGATCGGAGTAGCCCGAGGGAGGAGACGGGGCGGGAGACGGTCCCGCCAACTTCGGTTTTTTAGGAGGAACCAGCAGGAATCGTCTGCTTTTTCATTCCGCGTTCGCCCGCTACCCTGCACGCTCCCGAACAAGACATCTCTCGAAGGAGCACCATGAAACGAGCACTCGCCCTCCTGGCCGTCGTCGTGACGCTGGGCATGGCCGTCAGCCTGGACGCGGAAGCCAAGCGCCTGGGCGGCGGCAAATCCAGCGGGATGCAGCGCCAGTCCGTGACCGCCCCTGCCGCCACGCCCGGCGGCACGCCCGCCCACACCGGCACCGCCGCGCCGGCCGCGACCAACGCCGCCGCGGCCGCCCCGGGTGCCGCGGCCG
>NZ_JBYNTT010000035.1:0-12585 GCF_057784995.1 Ramlibacter sp. G4-7 | reverse complement strand
CGCGAATGGGCCTACGGTCGGGCCTACGAGAACTCAGAGCAGCGCCGCCAGGCCTTGCCGGCCTGGACTCACTTCTACAACTGGCACCGCCCCCACCACGGCATCAACCTGGTGTCACCCGTGTCTCGGCTCCCGATTCCTCGAAAGAACCTGTTGACACTTCACAGCTAGATCAAGCGCCCGTCGTCGCCCAGCGCCTGGTCCAGGCGCACCATCAGCTGCGCCAGCCGCACGTCGTCGGCGAGGCCGGGGCCCGCGGGAACCGTCGGGTCGCCGTTGACGAACGCGGGCGCGGCCTGGACGGCTTGCGACGCATTGCGCTCGGCATCGAAGGCGAGGTTCAGCGCGGCGAGCACCGCGATGCGGTCGCGTGCCTTGACCTTGCCGGCATCGCGGATGCGGCACATGGCGGTGTCGACCTTTTCCACGGCTTCGAGCAGGCGCTGCTCGCCGCCTTCCGGGCACCCGAGCAGGTAGCTCTGGCCCATGATCTGCACTTCCAGCTGCTTCATGCGGGGGTGTTGAGGTCGGGCAGCCGTTCGAGCAGGGCGTCCACCCGCGAACGGGCGGCGGACAGGCGGGACTTGAGCGAGTCGCGCTCCTGCGTGAGCAGCTCCACCTGCTGCGCGAGCAGCGCGTTGGTGCGCTGCAGCTCCTCGTAGCGAACGAGCAGACGCTCGACGCGTTCGACGAGGGGGTCGAGATTGGAGCCACTGGCCATGCGCGAATTGTAGGGATTTGTGAAAGCGGCAGGCCGTAGAATTCGCGCGTTGGTGCCCGCGGTGTGGTTCACATGCCGCAGTTCAACGGGAAGCAGGGAGCCCTGCGCGCACGCGCGCCAAGGCCAACCTGCGCTGCCCCCGCAACGGTAAGCGGAGGTGCGGCGCGCCGCAGGCGCAGCGTCCTTGGGGACGGTGCGCTTGCGGCGCGATGCGCCACGTCCATCATGCACAGCCACTGGGGCCGCCTGAAACAGCGGCCCTGGGAAGGCGATGGAACGTCCTTCCGCCAGCCCGGATACCGGCCAACAGGGTGGACCGCGCGCGCGGAGCGTGCGGGCCGTGATCGCCCAGTGCGCCGGCGGGGAAGCCGGATCGGGCCTCTTGCAAGACAAGCATCCATGACGACGACCGTGCAATCCCTGCGCGCGCGCGCCTGCCTCCTGGCTGGCATCGCATCCCTTTCGACCTTTCCGATCGCAGCCCAGACGCTGTCCGAGACCCGCGTCACCGCGACGCGCTTCTCCGAGCCGGCCGCCAGCCTGCCGCTCGGGGTGAGCGTGATCACCGCCGACCAGATCCGCGCCGCCGGCGCGACCACGGTCAACGACGCCATCGTGCGGCTGCTGGGCGTGCCCGGCCGCCTGGACCTCGCCAACGGAAACGACACGAGCATCGACCTGCGCGGCTTCGGCGCCACCGCCGACGCCAACCAGGTGGTGATCGTCGACGGCCTGCGCCTGAGCGAGGGCGACCTCGCGGCGCCGCGCCTTGCCGGCATCCCGATCGAGTCGATCGAGCGCATCGAGGTCCTGCGCGGCAGCGGCGCGGTGCTGTACGGCGAAGGCGCCACCGGCGGCGTCATCGTCATCACCACCAAGGCGGGGGCGGGCAAGCAGCGCGCGAGCGGCGGCACCGTGTACGCCGGGGCCGGCAGCGACAAGCTGCGCGAGCTGCGCGCCAGCGGCACCGTCGCGACGGGCAACGGCTTCGCGCTGGACGCCGACGTGCAAAAGCGCAAGAGCGACGGCTTCCGGCAGAACTCCGCCTCCGACCAGGAAGCGGGTTCGGTCACCGGCCAGTGGTCCGGCGACTGGCTGCGGCTGGGCGCCCGCATCGCCCGCGACGATCTCGACGCGCGCCTGCCGGGCTCGCTGACGCCGGCGCAGTACGCGGCCGACCCTTCGCAGTCGGCCCCACGCTTCCGCAACGACCATGGCAGCATCCGCAACGACCGCGCCTCGGCCTTCGCGCAGGCAGACGTCGGCAACTGGCAGCTCGCCTTCGACGCCGGCCAGCGGGACAAGGAAGTGCGCAGCGAGTTCGCCGGCGTGCAGGCCGACTACGACGTGAAGGCGCACAACTACTCCCTGCGCGGACGCCACCAGGCCAGGTTCGGCGAGCTCACCAACATCCTGGTGCTGGGCGTGGACCGCAACGACTGGGAGCGCACCAACAACAGCTTCGCCGCCGACACCTTCTCGGACGCGCATGCCTTCTTCGCCAAGGACGACGTGGTGTTCGCCACCGGCACGCGGCTGTCCCTGGGCGCGCGCACGGAGAGCATCCACAAGGACGGCGGCGGCGTGGTGCTGGACGACCGGCAGACCGCCTGGGAGCTGGGCCTGAGCCATCCGATCGCCACCGACTGGACGGCCTGGTTCCGCACCGGCCACAGCTACCGCCTGCCCAATGCCGACGAGTTCTCCTTCATGCGGCCGGACGAGCCCTTGCGGCCGCAGCAGTCGAACGACACGGAGGTGGGCGCGCGCTGGACCTACGGGGCAGGGCGGCTCGAGGCGCGCCTGTACCACAGCGCCCTGAAGGACGAGATCGGCTTCGATCCCAACGCGCCGCGCACGTTCTTCGGCGCCAACGTGAACTTCGATCCCACGCTGCGCGAAGGACTGGAAGTGGACTGGAACCACGCGATCACCGCGGCGCTGGCCGTGCAGGTCAACGCCGTCGCGCGGCGTTCCGTCTTCCGCTCCGGTCCGCACGAGGGCAAGGACGTGCCGCTGGTGCCGCGCCAGGCGCTGGCCGTGCGCGCGGACTGGGTGCCGCTGGCCGGCCACCGCATCAACACCGGCGTGAACTGGGTATCGTCGCAGTTCGTGGACTACCAGAACGCCTGCCGGATCCCTTCGTACGTGACGGCGGACGCGCGCTATGCCTGGCAGTTCCACCGCAACGCGGAGTTCGCGCTCGGTGTGACCAACCTGTTCGACCACCAGTACTTCACCCAGGCCTTCGGCTGCGTCGGCGGCCAGATCCTGGGCATCTACCCGGAGCCGGGGCGCCAGTTCACGGCCTCCTTGCGCCTGCAGTTCTAGGATCGCCCCATGATCGCCATCGCGCGCGGCCCGCAACGCATCGTCTGCCTCACGGAGGAGGCGACCGAATGGCTGTACCTGCTGGGCGAGGAGGCGCGCATCGTGGGCATCTCCGGCTACACGGTGCGCCCGCGGCGCGCGCGCGAGGAGAAGCCCAGGGTCAGTGCCTTCCTCAGCGCGAAGATCGACCGGATCCTGGCGCTGCGGCCGGACTGTGTGTTCGGCTTCTCCGACCTGCAGGCGGACATCGCGGCGGAACTGATACGGCGCGGGGTGCAGGTCACCATCTTCAACCAGCGCAGCGTGGAGGAGATCTTCGCCATGCTGTACCAGGTCGCCGCCATGGTGGGGCGCGCCGGGGACGGCCTGAAGCTGCTGGAAGGCATGCGCGCACGCCTGCTCGCGATCGACGCCGCGGGCCGGGCACTGCCGCGCCGGCCGCGCGTGTTCTTCGAGGAGTGGGACGAGCCGCACATCAGCGCGATCCGCTGGGTGTCCGAGCTGGTGGGCATCGCCGGCGGCGACGACGTCTTCCCCGAGCTCGCGCAGCAGGCGATGGGCAAGGACCGCATCGTGGCCGACGGCGCCGAGATCGTGCGCCGCAACCCCGACATCGTGATCGGCTCCTGGTGCGGCAAGAAGTTCCGCCCCGAAAAAGTCGCCGCGCGTCCGGGCTGGGAGCAGGTGAACGCGGTGCGCGACCACCAGCTCTTCGAAATCAAGTCCGCCGACATCCTGCAGCCCGGCCCCGCGGCCCTCACCGACGGCGTGGAGCAGCTGCACCGCATCATGCTCGCTTGGAGCCGCACCCATGCCTGACGGATGTTCCTCCCTCCCCCCCTGGGGGAGGGTCGGGGTAGGGGCTCTCCCCCCCTGCCGGAGGGCTGGGGTAGGGGCACTCCCCCGTTGGAGGGCCGGGCTGGGGGCTCTCTTCGCGCTCCTCCTGACCCTGCTGTCCATCCCCGCCCACGCCTTGACCGTCCAGGACGACCGCGGCGCCTCGGTGACGCTCGACCACCCACCCCAGCGCATCGTCTCGCTGCTGCCCTCCCTCACCGAATTCGTCTGCGTCCTCGGCGCCTGCGAGCGCCTGGTCGGCGTCGACGATTTCTCCAACCATCCGGCTTCGGTGCGCGGGCTGCCCCATGTCGGCGGCCTCGAGGACGCCCGCGTCGAAAGCATCGTCGGCCTGAAGCCGGACCTCGTGCTCGTCCCCACCTCTTCACGCGCGCTGGAGCGGCTGCAATCCCTGGGCCTGAAAGTCCTCGCGCTCGAGCCGCGCACCTTCGCCGACGTCCGGCGCGTCCTCGCGTTGCTCGGCCCGGTCCTCGCGGCCGGCGACGGCGCGCAAGCCTGGGCCCGCATCGAGCGCGAGCTCGCCGACGCCGCCCGCCAGCTGCCCGCCGCGCAGCGCGGCACCCGCGTCTACTTCGAGGTGAGCGCCGCGCCCTATGCGGCGTCCGAAGCCTCCTTCATCGGCGAGCTGCTCGCGCGCATGGGCGCCCGCAACATCGTGCCCGCGACGCTGGGCCCTTTTCCCAAGCTGAACCCCGAGTTCGTCGTGCGCGCCGACCCGGACGTGATCATGCTGGCCGAGGACGACGGACCGGCCCGCATCGCCAGCCGCCCCGGCTGGCAGCGCCTGCGCGCCGTGCGCGAGGGCCGCATCTGCCACTTCACGCGTGCCGAAGGCGACGTGCTGGTGCGCGCGGGCCCGCGCATGGCCGAAGGCGCGCAACTCATGGTGCGCTGCCTGCGCGGCACCCTGCGATCGGGGGCCGCACCGCGATGAACAGCAATCGCGCGCCAGCGCTGGTCGCGGCCTGGCTGCTCGCCGCCAGTGCCGGCCTGCTGGCCTTGGGCGTCGCCGTCGGCAGCATGGGCTGGGAGCCCCTGTTCGACGACACCGGTGCGGGGCTCACCATCCTGTGGGACATCCGCCTGCCGCGCAGCGTGGGTGCGTGGACGGCCGGTGCGCTGCTCGGGTTCGCGGGCGCCGTCGCACAAGGCCTGTTCCGCAATCCGCTGGCCGACCCCTACCTGCTGGGGAGCGCCACCGGCGCTGCATTCGGCGTGGCGGTGCTGCTCGTGCTGCTCGGCGCCTCGCCCGTCGCGGCGTCCACCTGGGGTGCGCGCATCGGCATGACCGGTGCGGCCTTCGTCGGTGCGCTGGTCGCGGTGGCCGTCACGCTGGCGCTCGCGCGCGGCGTGCAGCACACGACGCGGCTGCTGCTGGCGGGCGTGATCGTGGGCATGGTGTTCGGCGCCTTCGCGGCGTTGGCCATGTTCCTCGCGCCGGAACTGATGCGCACCATGCAGGCCTTCCTGCTCGGCACGACAGGCTTCCTCGGCTGGCCGGCCACCGTGGTGCTCGGGGTGGCGCTCGTGGTGAGTGCCATGCTCGGTACCGTCTTCAGCCGCGCGCTCGATGCCCTGGCGCTGGGCGAGACCACCGCGGCCAGCCTGGGCATCGCGCTCGGGCCGGTGCGCCTGCTGCTCGTGGCGGTGATGGCGCTCGCCACCGGTGCGGCGGTGGCGCACGTCGGACTCGTCGCCTTCATCGGCCTGATGGCGCCGCACCTGGTGCGCGCGCTGTGCAAGCCGACGCACCGCTGGCTGCTTCCGCTGTCGGGCCTGGCCGGCGGCGCACTGCTGCTGGCGGCCGACGTGCTGGCGCGCTGGCTGCTCGCGCCCCGGGAACTGCCCGTGGGCGTGCTCACCGCGGTGCTGGGCGGCGGGTATCTCCTGGTGCTGATGCAGGGGAGGGCGCGGTGAACGCGTTCGCCGCCACCGGCTTGCGGGTGTCGCTGGGCGACCGCCCCGTGCTGCATGGCATCGCCCTGACGCTGCCGGCCGGGCGCTGGACGGCCGTCGCCGGACCCAACGGCGCCGGCAAGACCACGCTGCTCAAGGCCCTCGCGCAGCTGCTGCCCACCGAAGGCGCGATCGAGCTGCTGGGACGTCCGGCGGCGGCGTGGTCGGCGCGCGAACGTGCCCGCCAGGTCGCGTGGCTCGGACAGGCCGAGGCCGGCGCCGAGGACCTGCTGGCCGGGGACGTCGTCATGCTGGGCCGCTTGCCCCACCAGGCGTGGCTGGGCGGCGCCGGCCCCGACGACGAGGCCGCGGTGCGCTCGGCGATGGAGGAGACCCAGAGCTGGCCCTGGCGCGGCCGGCCGCTCGGCAGCCTGTCGGGCGGCGAGCGCCAGCGGGTGCTGCTGGCCCGCGCGTTGGCTGTGCGCGCGCCCATCCTGCTGATGGACGAGCCGCTGTCGCACCTCGACCCGCCGCACCAGGCCGACTGGCTGGCCATCGTGCGGCGCCACGTCGAGCGCGGCGGCACCGCGGTCAGCGTGCTGCACGAGATCGGCCTGGCCCTGCAGGCCGACGACCTGCTCTTGCTGCGGGACGGCCGGGTGGCGCACCATGGCGCCTGCGCGGATGCGGCCACGCACCGCGCGGTGGAAGCGGTGTTCGACGAGCGCGTGCGCGTGCACCCCGTGGCGGGTCGGTGGGTGGCGCTGCCGCGCGAGGACGGGGAGTGAGCGCCGCACGCCGCCGGTGCCGGCAGAGGTTCACCGAATGACAGCGATGTGCGTCATGGTCCTGGGCACCCACAGCGGCGCCGGCAAGAGCTGGCTCGCGACGGCCTTGTGCCGCTTGTATGCGCGCCTGGGCCTGAAGGTCGCGCCGTTCAAGGCGCAGAACATGAGCAACAACGCGCGCGTCGTGCCGGCCGCGTTCGGGGCACTGGGCGAAATCGGCAGCGCGCAGTACTTCCAGGCGCTCGCCGCGCGCGCCTTGCCGGACGTGCGCATGAACCCGGTGCTGCTCAAGCCCGAGAGCGACACGCACAGCCAGGTCGTCGTCCTCGGACAGGTGGACGCGGCGCTCACGGCCATGCCCTGGCGCGAACGCAGCGCCGCGGTGTGGCCGCGCGTGCAGCAGGCGCTGGATGCGCTGCGCGCCGAGAACGACGTGGTCGTCATCGAAGGCGCGGGCTCGCCCGCGGAGATCAACCTGCGCGACAGCGACTACGTCAACCTGAAGGTGGCCTCGCACACGCAGGCGCGCTGCCTGCTGGTGAGCGACATCGACCGGGGCGGCGCCTTCGCCCACCTGTACGGCACCTGGGCGCTGCTCGCCGAGCCGGAACGCTCCTTGCTCCGCGGCTTCGTCCTGAACCGATTCCGTGGCGATCCGGCCTTGCTCGCGCCGGGGCCGCAGGAGCTGGAGCGCCTGACCGGCGTGCCGACGGTGGCCACGATCCCCATGGTGTGGCAGCACGGCCTGCCCGAGGAGGACGGCGTGTTCGAGGAGCGCGCCGGCGCGGGCGGCGACACGCGCCTGACGGTGGCGATCGTCGCCTGGCCGCGCATCAGCAACCTCGACGAGTTCCAGCCGCTGGCCAACGTGCCGGGCCTGCGCCTGCGCTGGGTGCGCACGCCCGCGGCCCTGGACGGCGCCGACTGGGTGATCCTGCCCGGGTCCAAGAACACCGGCGCCGACCTCGCATGGATGCGGGCGCAGGGGCTGGACAGCGCCGTGGCGCGCTTCGCGCAGCGGGGCGGCCGCGTGCTGGGCATCTGCGGCGGCCTGCAGGTGCTGGGCGAGGCGCTCATCGACCCGCAGGACATCGCCGGCAACGTGCCCGGCCTGGGCCTGCTGCCGCTGGTCACGCAGTTCCTGGCCACCAAGACGGTGCAGCGCACCAGCGTGGCCTTCGCGCCGCTGCAAGGTGCGTGGCAGGCGCTCTCGGGCCTGCGGGTGGAGGGCTACGAGATCCACACCGGGCAGACGGCGCAGCACGCGGGCATGTCCGCCGGCCGCGTCGCGCTCCCGGACGGCCTCGGCTGGCAGGACGCCGCGGGCAACGTGCTCGGTGTGTACCTGCACGGCCTGTTCGAGCAGCCGCAGGTGCTGCAGGCCTTGTTCGGTGCGTCCGTTCCCACGCTGGAAACCGTGTTCGAACGCCTGGCCGACATCGTGGAGGCGCAGTTCGCCACCGGTGTCCTGCCCTCGCTGATCGCGTGCTGACTGACTTCGATCAAGTTCCTAAGGGTTAAAACGTACCTCGGCGCGTTGCCGAAGACGCGAAGGCCGGGCCATACTCGCCGCAGCCGGGGCATGGGGCCGCGGCAGTCCTTGGGGGACTCGCAATGCCGATGTACAAGAAGATCCTGCTGGCCTACGACGGCTCGGACGCCGGCCAGAAAGCATTGCTCGACTGCCGCGACCTGGCGCAGTGGGGCCACGCCGAACTGCACCTGGTGGCCGTGATGCCCTCGGCCATGAGCTTCGTCGGCCTCGAGGGCGGCGTCTACGACGTCGAACTGGAGGAGCGCGAGAAGAAGAAGTACCGCGGCGTCCTCGACGACGGCCTGCGCCGGCTGCAGGAAGCCGGCTTCACTGCGCGCGGCGAAGTGGTCACCGGCGAGGCGATCGACGAGATCGTCAAGTACGCCAGGAAGATGGACGCGGACCTGATCATCGTCGGCCACAAGCACCTGGACAGCTGGGCCGCCCGCTGGTGGCGCGGCTCCATCTCGGGCGCCCTGATCGAGCACGCTCCCTGCAGCGTGCTAGTCGTCATCACCCACTAGCCCCCGGCCATGGCAAAGCCCTCCGGCCCTCCCCGGAGGCCCGATCCATCCCTCTCGATCGAGAAGTACCGGCAACGGGCGTCGCACTACGACCTGGAGCTGCTGCCCTTCGAGCCGGTGCGCGCCGAGGCGATCGCGCTGCTGGACGTCCACGCCGGTGACACCGTGCTGGACGTGGGCTGCGGCACCGGACTGAGCTTCCCGGCGCTCGTGCGCCGCGTGGGCGCGGCCGGCCGCGTCGTCGGCTTCGACCCCTCGCCCGACATGCTGGCGCTCGCGCGCGAGCGCATCCGCCAGCATGGCTGGAGCGGCATCGCGCTGCTGGAAGCGGGCGCCGCCGACGTGCCGCTGCAAGGCCAGGCGGACGCGGCGCTGTTCCACTTCACCCACGACGTCGTGCGCGACCCGCACGCGCTGGACCACGTGCTGGCGCACCTGAAGCCGGGGGCGAGCGTGGTGGCGGCGGGCCTGCAATGGGCGCCGCCCTGGATGCTGCCGTCCAACGTGTTCGTGCTCGGCGCCGCCCTCTACTCCGTCACCTGCATGGAGGGGCTGGCGCAGCCCTGGACCATGCTGGCCAAGCGGCTGCAGCACGTGCAGGTGCTCACCCGCGGCTTCGGGGGCATCTACATCGCCAGCGGCCGGGTGAAGGGCGGCCCGCCGGCCGGCCAGCGGCACTAGACGAACGTGCCCGGCTTTGGGGTAGTCTCCCGGGCCATGAGGATCGCCCCGCTGCTGCGCGCTTGCTGCGCGCCCGTCCTGGCCGTACTGCTGGCCGTGCTGCTGGCCGCGCCTGCCGCGCAGGCGGCGCCGGAGCGTCCGCGGCTGGTGGTGCTGTTCGTCGTCGACGGGCTGCCCCAGCGCCAGGTCACCGCCTACCGGGACCAGCTCGCCCCCGACGGCTTCGCCCGTTTCCTCGCGCGCGGCGCCTGGTTCGAGCAAGCCCATTACGGCTACGCGTACACGGTGACGGCCGCGGGGCACGCGACCATGCTCACCGGCGCGTATCCGCACCGCAGCGGCATCGTCGGCAACCAGTGGCTGGACCTGGCCACGGGGCAGCAGGTGTATTGCACCGGTGACACGGCCGCGCGCTACATCGGCCATGCCACCGAAGCGCTCGACGGCACCAGCCCGCGCAACCTGAAGGTGGAGACGCTGGGCGACGTGCTGCGCCAGCGGGACCCGCGCTCCAAGGTGCTCGCCGTGTCCGGCAAGGACCGCGGCGCGATCCTGCCCGCCGGCCACAAGGGCACGGCCTTCATGTACATGAGCGAGAGCGGCCAGTTCGCCTCCACCACCTACTACATGGGCGAGCATCCCGCGTGGGTGAATGCCTTCAACGGCGCGCGGCCGGCCGACCGCTACTTCCGCAGCGAATGGAAGCCGCTGCTGCCCGAGGAGGCCTATGCGCGCTCGCTGCCGGACGGGCAGCCCTGGTTCGGGCGGCCCGGGCGCCTGCCGATGAAGATGGGCGCGGACGCCGACGCGGCGCCGGGACCCAGGTTCTACGCCTCGCTGCTCGCCAGCCCCTTCGCCGACGCGCTGACCCTGGACTTCGCGCGCGCCGCCATCGCCGGCGAGCGCCTGGGTGCGGACGACGCGCCCGACATCCTGGCCATCAGCCTGTCCGGCCACGACTACGTCAACCACCAGTGGAGCGCGGAGTCGCGCCTGTCGCACGACCACTTCCTGCAACTCGACCGCCTGCTGCAGGCCTTCTTCGCGGACCTGGACCGCACGGTGGGGCGCGACCGCTACGTTGCCGTGCTCACCGCCGACCACGGCTTCATGCCGGCGCCGGAAGTGAGCCAGGCGCGCGGCCTCGCCGCAGGACGGCTTTCCGGCAGCCAGGTGGTCGCCGCGGTGAATGCGGCGCTCGAGCAGCGCTTCCAGGCGCCAAAGCTCGTGGTGGGCGCGTCGGCGTCGGCGCTGTTGCTGGACCGCAGGCAACTCGCCGCACGCGGCCTCGCGCTCGACACCGTGGCCGAGGCCGCCCGCGAGGCGCTGCTGGCGCAGCCGGCGATCGCCGCCGCGTACACGCGCCAGGAACTCGCCAGCGGCAGCCGCGCCGGCGCGCCGCTCTTCGACGGGATGCGCAAGACCTGGCACGCCGACGTGTCGGGCGACGTGCAGTACGCCTTGCAGCCGTACTGGATGTTCGGCAACGCGGGTACCACCCACGGCTCCCCCTACGAGTACGACACGCACGTGCCGCTGCTCGCGTGGGGCCCGCGCTGGGTCAAGGCCGGCCGGCGCGACGCCCGGGTGGAGATCGCCGACCTGGCACCGACGCTGGCCGCGATCCTGCGGGTGCCTCCGCCCGGCGGGAGCGAAGGGCGGCCGCTGCGCCTGGCGCCCTGACCGCCGGTCGCCGATCCATGAAAACTTCACACGCGCGCAACATGGGGCTTACCCCCGGGTTACGCGCACAGCGCACGCTAGGGAGTCTCGCCAAGTCGGCAGGAAAGAACCTACAGAGGGTCGCGCCGGGGGCTGTCGGATGGAAGAGCCATCGGAAGGCAACCTCAGCGCCTGCTGAACTTGCCCGTCATGTGACGGTACAAGAAGGACATCGATGCCCACACCTCCGCCGGCCGCACCGGCTGAACCTCCCGAGTATGTCGAGCCTGCCGAGGCGGCACCGCCGCCGCGCCGCAAGCTGAGCCGCCGTGCGTCCCTGATCGGCACCGTGATCGCGCTGCTGGTCGCGGCCGGCCTGGCCTGGCTGGCCTGGGACCTCACACGGCCCGACCAGCTGGCGGCGGCCGGAGCCGGCGGGCCCGGTGCCCGGGCGGGTGGCGGCGCAGGCGGTGGTGGTGGCGGTCGCGGTGGCGGAGGTCCCGGCGGCGGCGGCGGTGGCCGGGGCGCCGTGACGGTCGGCTTCGCCGTGGCCGAGGCCGCGACCATCCCCGTGAACCTCGATGCGCTGGGCACGGTGACGCCGCAGGCGACGGTGCGCGTGCGGCCGCAGGTCAGCGGCGTGCTCACCCAGGTGCTGTTCAAGGAAGGCCAGAGCGTCAAGCGCGGCCAGCTGCTGGCCACCATCGACCCGCGCTCCTACGAGATGGCCTTGCAGCAGGCCATAGGCGCGCGCATGCGCGACGAGGCGCAGCTCGCCGCCGCGCGCGTGACGCTCGATCGTTTCGAGACCCTGCTGAAGCAGGACTCCATCGCCCGGCAGGAAGTCGACACGCAGCGCGCCACGGTGCGCCAGCTGGAGGCCGCGGTGGTCTCGGACAAGGCGGTGGAAGGCACCGCGCGGCTGAACCTCTCGTACACCCGCGTGACCTCACCCATCGACGGCCGCGTGGGCCTGCGCAACGTCGACGTCGGCAACCAGGTGAGCAACAGCGACACCAACGGCATCGCCGTGGTCACCAAGATGACGCCCATCGACGTCGAGTTCGCCATCCCGCAGGACCATGCGGCCTGGTTGCAGCACAACGGCGGCGGCTTCATGGAGGTCAAGGCCTTCGACCGCACGCGCACCACGATGCTGGACACCGGCGTGTTCGCCTCCGTCGACAACCAGATCGACACCACGACGGGCACGGTCAAGGCCAAGGCCCGCTTCAACAACGCCCGGCTGCAGCTCTTTCCCAGCCAGTTCGTCAACGTGCAGCTGCAGGTGCGCACGATCGAGAACGCCGTGGTGGTGCCGGTGACGGCCGTGCGCCAGAGCGGCAGCGGCGAATACGTCTTCGTGCTGCAGCAGGACCGCACCGTCAAGCAGCGGCCCGTCGTGCGCGGCCAGCCCGTGGGCGAGCGCGTGCAGATCGTCAGCGGCCTGCAGCTGGGCGAGCGCGTGATCACCGAAGGCGCCGACCGCCTGCGCGACGGCGCGCGCGTGATGCTGCCGGGCGACACGCCGCCGGCAGGCGGGCAGGGCGGCCGCCGCCGGCGCGACGGCGCCTCGGCACCGGGCGCTGC
>NZ_JBYNTT010000034.1:0-21403 GCF_057784995.1 Ramlibacter sp. G4-7 | reverse complement strand
GAACTTGGCCGACAACACGGTGGTGATCGCCGCCGTCAGGGTCGTCTTGCCATGGTCCACGTGGCCGATGGTGCCCACGTTGACGTGCGGCTTGGTCCGCTCGAACTTACCTTTTGCCATTGAGAAATCTCCAGTAAAGAGCAATGCCCGTGTCTTGGTTTTACGTCTGCATCACATCGCGGGGTCCATCACCACGGGCAGCGATGGGCGTGTGATCGCAGACAGGAAATTCGTCACCGCGGGGCCTCGGAGATCGCAGGGAACAGCAGCATTTCGCTGCGGTCCCCTGCGTCCTGTGCGCCTGCGCGGTGAATGCCTCGGCTCTTACTTCGCGCGGGCGGCGATGATGCCTTCGGCGACGTTCTTCGGAGCTTCGCTGTAGTGCTTGAACTCCATCGTGTACGTCGCGCGGCCCTGGGACATCGAGCGCAGGGTCGTCGAGTAGCCGAACATCTCGGAGAGGGGGACCTCCGCCTTGATGATCTTGCCGCCGCCGATCATGTCGTCCATGCCCTGCACCATGCCGCGGCGGGACGACAGGTCGCCCATCACGTTGCCGGCGTAGTCCTCGGGCGTCTCCACTTCCACGGCCATCATCGGCTCAAGGATCACGGGCTGGGCCTTCTTCGCGCCTTCCTTGAAGCCGAAGATGGCGGCCATCTTGAACGCCTGTTCGGACGAGTCCACCTCGTGGTACGAACCGAAGGTCAGCGAGACCTTCACGTCCACCACCGGGTAGCCGGCCAGCACGCCGGAGTTCAGCGCCTCGACGACGCCCTTCTCCACCGCCGGGATGTACTCGCGCGGCACCACGCCGCCCTTGATGGCGTCGACGAACTCGAAGCCCTTGCCCGTCTCGTTCGGCTCGATGGTGAACACCACGTGGCCGTACTGGCCCTTGCCGCCCGACTGGCGCACGAACTTGCCTTCCTGGTCGACCACCTTGCGGCGGATCGTTTCACGGTAGGCCACCTGCGGCTTGCCGACGTTGGCTTCCACGCCGAACTCGCGCTTCATGCGGTCGACGATGATTTCCAGGTGCAGCTCGCCCATGCCGCCGATGATGGTCTGGCCGGATTCCTCGTCCGTGTTCACGCGGAACGACGGGTCTTCCGCGGCCAGGCGCTGCAGCGCCACGCCCATCTTTTCCTGGTCGGCCTTGGTCTTGGGTTCGACGGCCTGGCGGATCACCGGCTCGGGGAACACCATGCGCTCCAGCGTCACGATGGCCGACGGGTCGCACAGGGTCTCGCCCGTGGTCACGTCCTTCAGGCCCACGCAGGCGGCGATGTCGCCGGCGCGGATCTCTTCGACTTCCTGGCGGTTGTTGGCGTGCATCTGCACGATCCGGCCGATGCGCTCCTTCTTGCCGCGCACCGGGTTGTAGACGCTGTCGCCCTTGGTCAGCACGCCGGAGTAGACGCGCACGAAGGTCAGCTGGCCCACGAACGGGTCGGTCATCAGCTTGAACGCCAGCGCCGAGAACTTCTCGTTGTCGTCCGCCTTGCGGGTGGTCGGCTGCTCGTCGTCATCCATGCCCTTGACCGGCGGGATGTCGATCGGCGACGGCATCAGTTCGATGACGGCGTCGAGCATGCGCTGCACGCCCTTGTTCTTGAACGCGGTGCCGCACAGCATCGGCTGGATCTCGCCGGCGATCGTGCGCGTGCGCAGGCCGAGGGTGATTTCCGCCTCGGTCAGGTCGCCCTCTTCGAGGTACTTGTTCATCAAGTCCTCGTTGGCTTCGGCGGCAGCCTCGACCATCTTCTCGCGCCATTCCTTGGCGCTTTCCAGCAGCTCGGCGGGAATTTCCTCGAAGTTGAACTTCATGCCCTGGGACGCTTCGTCCCAGTAGATGGCCTTCATCTTGCGCAGGTCGACCACGCCGGTGAAGTTTTCCTCGGCGCCGATCGGGATCACGATGGGCACCGGGTTGGCCTTCAGGCGCAGCTTCATCTGCTCGTAGACCTTGAAGAAGTTGGCGCCGGTGCGGTCCATCTTGTTGACGAACGCGAGGCGGGGCACCTTGTACTTGTTGGCCTGGCGCCAGACGGTTTCCGACTGGGGCTGCACGCCGCCCACGGCGCAGTACACCATGCAGGCGCCGTCCAGCACGCGCATGGAACGCTCCACCTCGATGGTGAAGTCCACGTGTCCGGGGGTGTCGATGATGTTGATGCGGTGCTCGGGGAAGGACATGTCCATGCCCTTCCAGAAGCAGGTGGTGGCGGCGGAGGTGATCGTGATGCCACGCTCCTGCTCCTGCTCCATCCAGTCCATGGTAGCGGCGCCGTCGTGCACTTCGCCGATCTTGTGGTTCACGCCGGTGTAGAACAGGATGCGCTCGGTCGTCGTCGTCTTGCCGGCGTCGATGTGCGCGGAGATACCGATGTTGCGGTACCGCTCGATGGGCGTTTTGCGGGCCATGATGAGTCTTTCTCTTTCAAAGGGCACAGGCCCGCTCGTGGCGGGCCCGCACCGCTAGATGGGGACGAGTCTTAGAAGCGGAAGTGGCTGAAGGCCTTGTTGGCCTCGGCCATGCGGTGCACTTCGTCCCGCTTCTTCATGGCGCCGCCACGGCCTTCCGTGGCTTCCATGAGTTCGTTGGCCAGGCGCAGGGCCATGGACTTCTCGCCGCGCTTCTTGGCGGCTTCCTTGATCCAGCGCATGGACAGGGCCAGGCGGCGGACGGGACGCACTTCGACCGGCACCTGGTAGTTGGCGCCGCCGACGCGGCGGGACTTCACTTCGACCATGGGCTTCACGTTGGAGATGGCCATGGTGAAGGCTTCCAGGGGATCACGCCCCGGGTTCTTCTTCTCGATCTGCTCGAGGGCACCGTAGACGATGCGCTCGGCGACCGCCTTCTTGCCGCCTTGCATGATGACGTTCATGAACTTGGCGAGCTCGACATTGCCGTACTTGGGATCCGGCAGGATTTCACGCTTAGGGACTTCGCGACGACGTGGCATTTCTAACCTCTCTGTTTGCTTCAGCTGGCCCTCGAAGGACCCAGGGCGCCATCAGGCTTCCCGCTTACTCGACCCGGAAGTGGGTCACTACGCTGACTCAGCCTGCCAGGGCTGAATGAGCACCGACAAACTACCTGGCCTGTCAGGCCTTCTTCGGGCGCTTGGCGCCGTACTTGGAACGGGACTGCTTGCGATCCTTGACGCCTTGCAGGTCAAGAGAACCGCGCACGATGTGGTAACGCACACCGGGCAAGTCCTTCACGCGGCCGCCACGCACCAGGACCACCGAGTGTTCCTGGAGGTTGTGGCCTTCGCCGCCGATGTAGGAGATGACTTCGAAGCCGTTGGTCAGGCGGACCTTGGCGACCTTCCGCAGCGCGGAGTTCGGCTTCTTGGGCGTCGTGGTGTACACGCGGGTGCACACGCCCCGACGCTGGGGGCTGTTCTGCATCGCGGGGGACTTCGATTTGACTTTCTCGACTTCCCGGCCCTGACGCACGAGCTGGTTGATGGTTGGCATTGAAAAACGTCCCTAAACGTTCGAAGGAAAACGGAAAAAGCATCCCCGCCCCAAATTGCGGGAAAGCCCGCGAGTATATCCCGGCTGGTGAAAACCCTCAACGGGCGGGGTCCGTCGCCCGGGCTGAGGCGGGCCCGGGGCGGAAGAACCCCTCCCAAAGCCCCCGGGACCCCGCCTGCGCGAGGAGGACGCCTGCGGGCCGTCGGCGCGCCGAGCGTCACTTGATCCAGAGGCGAATCGCGTCCCAGGCCCGGCCGAAGATGCCGGCCTGCTCCACGCCCTCCAGCGCCACCAGCGGCACCTCGCGCAGGACCTGCTCGCCCACGACGATCTTGAGCGTGCCCACCTGCTGGCCCTTGCGGATGGGCGCCACCAGCGGATCGGGCCGGACCACCTGGGTCTTGATCCGGCTGGCGTTGCCGGCGGGCACCGAGAGCACCACGGGCTGCGGCTGGCCCAGCTTGACCGTCTTCTCGCTGCCCTTCCAGACCTGCGGCTCCAGCACCGCCTGGTTGCCGTCGAAGAGCTTGAGCCCTTCGTACGCGGTAAAGCCCCAGTTCAGCAGCTTCTGCGCCTCGTTGGCGCGGGCGACTTCGCTGCTGGCCCCCAGCACGATGGCTACCAGCCGGCGACCCTGCAGGTTCGGGAAGTCGCGTTTGGCCGTGGCGACGAGGCAGTAGCCCGCGGCGTCCGTGTGGCCCGTCTTCAGCCCGTCGACCGTCGGGTCGCGGAACAGGAGCATGTTCCGGTTGGTGTCGTTGGCCGTGGGCGTGCCGTGGTAGCGGTACTTCTTGATCGCGTAGTAGGGCAGGTCTTCCGGGAAGTCCTGCATCAGCCGGGTCGCGAGGATGCCCAGGTCGCGGGCCGTCGTGGTCTGCCCTGGCGCCGACAGGCCCTCCGGATTGCGGTACACCGTGTTCTTCATGCCCAGCGCCTTCGCCTGCTGGTTCATGAGTTCCACGAAATGCTCCACCGTGCCGCCCACGCCTTCGGCCAGCGCCACGGTGGCGTCGTTGCCGGACTGGACGACCATGCCCTTGATGAGGTCGTCCACCGGCACCTGCATCTTCGGGTCGATGTACATGCGCGAGCCGCCCATGCGCCAGGCGCGCTCGCTGACCGGCAGCTTCTGGTCGACGGCGATCTTCCTGGCGCGCAGCGCCTCGTACACCAGGTAGCCCGTCATCAGCTTCGTCAGCGACGCCGGCTCCACCGGCGCATCGATGTCGCGGGAGGCGAGGATCTGGTTGGCGCTCACGTCCAGCAGCAGGAAGCTCCTGGCGGCGATCTCCGGTGGCTGCGGCACTTGCGCCGCGGCGGCCAGGCAGAAAAGGGTCACCCAGGGCGCCAGCAGCGCCCGCAACCAACGGGTTCTCATTCGAATGCGCGAAGGTGGCGCACCACCAGGTTCTTCAACAACGGCAATTGTCCGTGGAAGAAATGCTCGACCCCGGGCACCACCGTAACCGGGAGTGACTGCGGACGGGCCCAGTCCAGGGCGGCCGCCAGCGGCACGGTGTCATCCACCTCGCCGTGGATCGCGAGCGTGCGCTCGAGCGACTCCGGTGGCAGCGCGGGCACCTGGAAGCGGGCGGCCGCCGTGCCCACGAGGACGATGGTGCGCACGTCGCGCTCGCTCCAGAGCGCCTGCAACGCCCGCGCGGTGACGTAGGCGCCGAAGGAAAAACCGGCCAGCGCGATCGGGCCCTGCGGCGCGAGTTCGCGCACCAGGTGCAGCAGGTCCAGCGTCTCGCCTTCGCCGCTGTCGTGCGCGCCCTCGCTCGCGCCCACGCCGCGGAAGTTGAAGCGCAGCGCCGTCCAGCCGCACTGCACGAACGCACGCGCCAGCGTCTGCACCACCTTGTTGTCCATGGTGCCGCCGAACAGCGGATGCGGGTGCGCGATCACGGCGATGCCGCGCGGCGTGTCCGCGGGCTGGTCGCGCAGCAGCTGGATGCGTCCTGCCGGCCCTGCGAGGTCCAGGCGTTCCGTTTGCGCATTCATGGGCCAGGCACCTCCCGCAGGCTTGCGGACCGCATCGCGGCGCTCATCGCCCCAGGTGCGGCGGCGTGAGCAGGCGCTCGACCACCTTGCCGTCGCGCAGGTGGGACTCGACGATTTCGTCGATGTCGTTCTCGTCTACGTACGTGTACCAAGTACCTTCGGGGTAGACCACGGCGATCGGGCCGCCCTGGCAGCGGTCCAGGCAGCCCGCCTTGTTCACCCGCACCTTGCCCGGGCCCGCGAGCCCCTTGGCCTTCACCTGCGACTTGCAGCGGTCGAACGCGGCCTGCGCGTTGTGGTCGGCGCAGCAGGCCTCGCCGTTCTCGCGCTTGTTCAGGCAGAAGAAGATGTGGCGTTCGTAGTACTGTTTCCCGTTCGGCGCGCTCATGGCGCGATTGTAGGAGGCCGCTCGGGACGCGAGACCCGCACCAGCACATACACCAGCACGGCATAAGGCCAGAGCCATCCCAGCCACTGCGCGACGCCGTTGAAGCGGATGAAGCGGCCCTGCTCCCAGGCCTGCAGCGTGTCGGCGAAATAGGCGCTCGCGGGCGCCTGGTTCAGCACGCTCAGGTGCACGACCAGCGCCAGCAGCAGCATGGCCGCGCAGCCGCGACGCGGCACGGCCAGCATCAGCATCGCGAGCACCAGCCCGAACACCAGCCCGACGCGCACCGGCAGGCTCATCCAGGCCCACGCATGGTTCGGTCCCCAGCTCAGGGCCGCCGACAGGGCCGTGACCGCCGTGCCCACCGCGACGGCGGCGACGGCGAACACCGCCCGGCGGCCGACGGAGCGCAGGATCGTGTACCCGAGCAGGCAGGGGATGAACGCACCGAGGGCCACGCACAGCAACTCCGCCGCGGGCACGAGCGGCTGCAGTTCCACGTCGCGCACCGGCATCCATTCGAGGAAGGGCGTTTCCTGCAGCCATTCGGCGAGGCTGCTTTCCAGCCGTTCCAGCACCTGGCCCAGCCCCAGCGGCACCACCGCGGGAAACAGCAGCGCGAAAGGCCACAGGGCGAGCAGCACCAGCGCGCCCCGTGCCTCGGTGATGAACCAGCGTTCGCGAAAGCGGCTCCAGTGGTCGATGGCGCCGGCGAGTTCGAGCACGGTCGCGAGCACGGCGCCCACCAGCGTGCCGGCGATGTTCAGGCCCAGGTCGACGTTGGACGCCACCCGCGAGGGCAGGTAGTTCTGGATGCCTTCCATGCAGAACGACAAGACGCTGCCCGCGGCCACCGCCACCGCGATGCCGGCCAGGTTGGGATGGTTGGCGAAGTAGCGCACGTTGCCGCGCCGCATGAAGCTCAGCGCCAGCAGGAACCCGAGCGGCACGTAGCCGACCACGTTGGCCGCCACGTCGAAGCCGGTCCAGTACTTCGGCCAGCCGGCGAAGAGGAAGTCCCAGGGCGGGATCTCCTGGTCGCGCCAGCCGGTGAAGGGATAGAGGCTGGCGTAGACGATCAGTGCGACATAAGCGCCGGCTAGCGGCCACGCGGAAGTCTTGTGCATGCTCAGAAAGGCTTCACCGTGACCAGGACGACCGCCGCCACCAGCAGCAGCACGGGCAGTTCGTTGAAGACGCGAAACCAGCGGTGGCTGCGCGTGCTGCTGCCGTCACCCAGCTTGCGCAGCTGCACCGCGCATCCATGGTGGTAGCCGATGGTGAGCAGGACGATGGCGAGCTTGGCGTGCATCCAGCCCGCGCCGCGGCCGATGCCATGGCCGAGGAACAGCCACAGCCCGAGCGCGAGTGCGGGCACCGCCAGCAGGGTCGTGAAGCGCAGCAGCTTGCGCGCCATGAGCAGCAGGCGCTCGCGCTCGGCCACCGAGCCCGGCGGCACCATCGCCAGGTTGACGAAAATGCGCGGCAGGTAGAACAGTCCCGCAAACCAGCTCGCCACGAACACGATATGGAAGGCCTTGACCCAAAGCATGCCGCGGAGTGTACGGACCGGCTCATGAGCCCGGGGGTGCTGCACGCAGGAATGCGCGGGCGGAAAAAAACCCCGATTCCATGGGAACCGGGGTTACAAGCCTTTTTGCTGTCACACATCAAGGCGCCCGCTCAGGGAGGAAAAGCGGGGGGCGGCAAGCCGCCCACGCGTAATTTAACAGCCGGTGACTCTGCTTTCAAGCCTAAAGTCTTAAGTTCTCTGACGGTGGCGCAGGGACGGCATGGGGCACAATTTTCCTCATGACTTCCTACGCACCTTACCCGCAGGGACGGCCCCGCCGGCTGCGGCGTGACGCGTTCACGCGCAACCTCGTCCGCGAGCACGCGCTCTCGCCCCACGACCTGATCTACCCGGTGTTCGTGCTGGCCGGCCAGAAGCAGCGCCAGTCCGTCGCCTCCATGCCGGGGGTCGAGCGCTTGAGCCTGGACCTGCTGCTGCCCGTTGCCGAACAATGCATGGAGCTGGGCGTCCCGGCCCTCGCGCTCTTCCCGGTGATCGACCCGAAACTGAAGACGCCGGACGGCCGCGAGGCCTGGAACCCCGACGGCCTGGTGCCGCGCGTCGTGCAGGGCCTGAAGAAGGAGTTTCCCGAACTCGGCGTGATGACGGACGTGGCGCTCGACCCGTTCACCAGCCACGGGCAGGACGGGCTGCTGGACGAGACCGGCTACATCCTCAACGATGAAACCGTCGAAGTGCTGGTCAAGCAGGCGCTGACGCAGGCGCAGGCGGGCGTGGACATCGTGGCGCCTTCCGACATGATGGACGGGCGCATCGGTGCCATCCGCGCCGCGCTGGAAAGCAAGCAGCACATCCACACGCGGATCATGGCGTACAGCGCCAAGTACGCGAGCGCGTTCTACGGGCCCTTCCGCGATGCCGTCGGTTCCGCCGCCAACCTGGGCAAGAGCAACAAGAAGGTCTACCAGATGGATCCGGGCAACACCGACGAAGCCCTGCGCGAAGTGGCGATGGACCTGGCCGAAGGCGCCGACATGGTGATGGTCAAACCCGGCATGCCTTACCTCGACATCGTGCGCCGGGTGAAGGACGAATTCCGCGTGCCCACTTTCGCCTACCAGGTCTCCGGGGAATACGCGATGCTCAAGGCCGCGGCCGCCAACGGCTGGCTGGACCACGACCTCGTGATGATGGAAAGCCTGCTGGCCTTCAAGCGCGCCGGCGCCGACGGCGTGCTGACCTACTTCGCGCTCAATGCCGCGCGGATGCTGAAAGCCTGAGCGCGTGCAGATCGTCGAATTCGGCGCCGGCACGCTGCGGTTCCTGGACCACCTTCCCCAGCACGCGCCGGCCACCGGCTTCGTCTGGATCTATCTCGAACGCGAGCACCTGGAGCAGGACCTGCCCATGCTGCAGCGCGCGGCGAACCACCTCGGGGGCTCGCCGCTGCTGGACCTGCACGTCAAGGACCTGGGCAACCGCAGCCATCCTTCGCACTACGACTACACCTCCGTCTACGACCTGGTGATCTTCCGCCGGCTCGCGACCGACGCCGAGGTGAACACGGAGCTGGGCAACAAGGCGCCGCCGAAGGATGCGCCGCTTTCCACCTTCCACCGCATCCGCACCCGTGCGGTGGGCTTCGTCGTGTTCGACCGGCTGCTGGTCACCGTGCATCCGGAGGGATGCTTCGCCGCCCGCGCCTTCATCGAGCGCTACCTGAAGGACGCGCTGCAGACCGAAGGCCTGAGCGCCGCCGCGCGCAGCCGCCTGCCTTCCAGCGCCGCCGACCTGATGCTGCGCATGCTCAACGTGATGGTCGACAACTACCTGGAGCTGCGCAAGGAGCTCAGCACCGAGATCGACCGCTGGCAGCAGGACCTGCTCGCGCCCCGGCACCACGGGCTCGACGCGGACTGGGGCGCGCTCATGACGGCGCGCAACGCGCTGCACGGCCTGCAGGACCTGTGCGAGGAGCAGAACGATGCCATGCAGGAGTGGCTGGACACGCAGCGCGAGCAGCCGCCGCCCTGGATGGCGCAGGCGGAGCTCGATTCGCTGCTGGCGCGCGCCCGCGACGTGGTGGAACACATCCAGCGCGTCACGCACCACGTCCACCGCATGGAGCAGAGTGCCGAGACCGCGGTGCAGATCCACTTCTCGGCCGTCGGCAACCGCACCAACGACATCATGCGCACGCTCACGGCGCTGACGGCCATCTTCCTGCCGCTGAACCTGATCGCGGGCATCTTCGGCATGAACTTCGAGCTGCTGCCGCTCACGCACCAGGCCGCGGGCTTCTGGTGGACGCTGGGCGCGATGGGGCTGATCGCCCTGCTGCTGGGCGTGCTGTTCTGGCGCAAGCGCTACCTCGCCCGCACCGGACGCTGACATGGCCGCCAACCCGGACCACTCCAGCTACCGCCGTCCGCGCAACGTGGCCGACCTCACGCGCGAAAACGTGCGCGCGATGCGCAGGCTCGAGGATTTGGCCATCACGCATCGCACGGTGCCCGACCGCATCGCGGAGTTCGTGGCCAGATTCTGCGGCAGCATCAACTTCGTGTGGATCCACGCGCTGCTCTTCGGCGGCTGGATCCTGTGGAACGTGCTGCCGCAGCTGCCGCACTTCGATCCCTATCCCTTCATCTTCCTCACGCTGTGCGTCTCGCTGGAGGCGATCTTCCTGTCGTCCTTCATCCTGATCGCGCAGAACTACGAGATGCGCGTGGCGGAGCGGCGCAACCAGCTGGACCTGCAGATCAACCTGCTCGCCGAGCAGGAGAACACGAAGATGCTGCAGTTGCTGGACCGCATGGCCAAGAAGATGGGCCTGTACGAGGAGGACGACCCGGAGATCGCCGTGCTGGAGCAGGCCACGCGCCCGGAAACGCTGGCCAGGCAGATCGAGGAAGCGCTGATCGAGCAAACGAAGCACAAGCGCAGCGGCCCGCGCGACAAGCCGTGATCGGCATCGGCTGTGCCGGCTGGAGCCTGCCGCGGGCGGTGCACGAGGCGTTCGGCGAGGGCACCAGCCACCTGGCGCGCTATGCCTCGCGCTTCCCGGTCACCGAGATCAACTCGTCCTTCCACCGGCCGCACAAGCGCAGCCTGTACGAGAAGTGGGCGGCCAGCGTCCCGGAGCACTTCCGCTTCTGCGCCAAGCTGCCCAAGACCGTCACGCATGAAAGGCGGCTGGTCGGTTGCACGGACCTGCTCGATCCCTTCTTCGAACAGGTGGGAGGGCTCGGATCCAAACTCGCGTGCCTGCTGGTGCAACTGCCACCGAGCTTCGCGTTCGATGCGCCGGTGGCGGCGTCCTTCCTGCAGTTGCTGCGCTCCCGGTTCGCCGGGGCGCTCGCGATGGAGCCGCGGCACGCGAGCTGGTTCACGCCCGAGGCGGATGCGCTGCTGCACGCCCTGGAGGTGGCGCGTGTGCTGGCAGACCCGGTGCGGCACGACGCGGGTCGCTTTCCGGGCGGCTGGCCCGGTCTCGTGTACCTGCGGCTGCACGGCGCGCCCCGTGTCTATTACTCCGCGTACGAGACGCCGGTGCTGCAGGCACTGGCGCACCGCCTGCGGCTCGCGCAGGAACAGGGCGCGCAGTGCTGGTGCATCTTCGACAACACTGCCTCCGGCGCGGCGGCCGGCAACGCCCTGGAACTGCAGCGGCTGCTAGAAGAAGGGCGCTGAAATCCCTTCGGCGGCGAAGACGCGCTGCACGGCCGGCCGCTGCGCCATGCGCTGCAGGTAGGCGCCCAGCCGGGGCAGGTCGCGCGCCTTGCGGCCCTGGAAGTTGCGCGTCCAGCGGCACAGCGTGAAGACGTAGGCATCGAGCGCGCCGTACTCCTGGCCCAGGATCCAGGGGCCGCCGTGCGAGGCCAGCAGCGCCTCGAGCTGGTCGACCAGGCCGTCGACCTGCGACTGCGCCTGCTGCCTGACTTGCGAGGCGGCCTGCGCATCGCCTTCGCGCACCCAGCGCTCCGGATAGAAATACGCCATGAGCGTGGCCTGCAGGGTGTTGGTGCACCACATGAGCCACATGTAGAACTGCGCACGCTGCGCGGTGCCCAGCGCCGGCGCGAGTTGCGCCTGTGGATGCGTGTCGCACAGGTGCAGCACGATGGCCGCCGCTTCGTACAGCACGAGCTCGCCATCGGTCAGCACCGGGATGCGGCCGTTCGGATTCAGCGCCAGGAAGGCAGCTTCCTTGTGCTGGCCGTGCGCGCGGTCCACGAACACGCGCTCGTAGGGCACGCCGAGTTCCTCCAGCACGATGTGCGGGATCATCGCCGCGGTGCTGGGGTAGTAGTGCAGACGGATCGTCATGGTCTGCTCGCCAGCCCGAACAGGGCGGCGCCATTGTCCCAGGCGATGCGGCGCGCGACCTCGGGCGGCAGCTCACCCAACCACGCGCGGTAGCCGCGCATCGTCTCGTCGTAGGCTTCCCAGCGCTGGTTGATCCAGGTATCGGACCCCAGGAGGAAGCGCTCCGGATACTTCAGCACCAGCTGGCGCCATTCGGGACAGAGCTTGCCACCCGCGCAGGTCAGCCCCGGCCGGTAGGACAGCTCGCCCATCAGGCGCGGATAGCGCGCCAGCAGCTGCTCGACGCGTGCGACCGGGGCGCCGCCAATGCCGGTATGCGCCCAGATCAGGCGCAGCTTCGCGCCCCTGGCCGGCGTGTGCGCCATCAGCAGGTCCACGGCGGTGTCGTCCACGTGCGCCAGCACGGCGAGGTCCTTCTCCTCGGCCAGCACCATCAGCTTGCGCGCCACCGGCCCGTTGGCGTTCTGCGCGTCGTAGAGGTGGAACTCGCCGAGCCCGCGATAGGCGCCGGCGGCGGTGCCGCGCGCCAGCTCCTCCTGGACCATCGTGAAGATGGTCTCGTCACGGAACCAGTTGTCGTAGTCGGCGCGGGTGCGGTACAGGCGCACGAACGGCACGACCGTGACGCCGGCCGCGCGCGTCTGCGGCGCCTGCGCCAGGCGCTTCGTGCCTTCGTTCGGGCGGGAATTGGCGATGATCGCGCGCACGCCGCTGCGCTGCATGCGCGCCAGGGCGTCGGCCAGGGGATGTGGCCCCTCGTACGCCTCCACGTTGTAGTGCAGGTGCGCGTCGAAGATGGGCCCGCCGTAGTCGGCCGCGGCCGCACCGGTGGCCAGCAGGACGGCGAGCGCCGCGAGCCAGCCGCGCATCAAGCCAGGTGCTTCGCGAAGAAAGCCAGGGTGCGTTCGCGCGCGAGCTTCGCCGCTGCCTCGTTGTACGAACCGCGCTGGTCGCAGTTGAAGCCGTGGTCGGCCTGGTACAGGTGCACCTCGACCTCGGGGTGGGCGCGCTTGAACGCCTCGACGCTTTCGACCGAGATGTGCTTGTCCTTGTCGCCGTAGTGCGCGAGCACCGGTACCTTGGGCTTGCGCGCGATCTCGTCGGGCGTGGTGCTGCCGCCGCCGTAATAGGGCACCGCGGCGCTCAGGCCCTGCAGCGTCGCGGCCGCGCGCCAGGTGAGCAGGCCGCCGTAGCAGAAGCCCACGATGCCCACCTTGCCGGCCTGCGCCGCGTGGTTGATCGCCGCCTGGATGTCCTGCATCACGCCGGGCGAGGGGAGCGCCTCGGTCGCCGCCTTCAGCGCCATGCCTTCGGCCATGTCGTCCGGGGAGTAACCCAGTTCCACGTTGGGCCGCACGCGGTGGAAGATGGCGGGCGCCACGGCGAGGTAGCCGGCCGCGGCATAGCCGTCCGCGACCGAGCGGATGTGCGAGTTGACGCCGAAGATCTCCTGGATGACGACGATGCCGCCCTTGGGCTTGCCCTGGGGCTGGGCAACATACGCGGGAATCATCTGGCCGTCGGCCGCCTTGAGTTCTGTGAACTGGCCCATGTGGCCCTCCTGTGAAATGCGAGGCGCCGAGCTTCCCCGATGCCGCAGGCGGCGTCAATCCACCTCTTTTGATCTAATGGCGGCTCGGCCGCCGCAACGCGGCAGTGGAGGAACAGCGTGAGCGATGTCCTGTTGGTGACCGGAGGCAGCCGCGGCATCGGTGCCGCCGTGGCCGTGCTGGCCGCGCGCAAAGGCCATGCGGTGGCCGTGAACTACGCGAACAACGAAGCGGCGGCGGACGCGGTGGTGCGCACCATCCGCGACGGCGGCGGAACGGCCATCGCCGTACGCGCCGATGTCGCCGACGAGGCGCAGGTGCTGGAGATGTTCGCGCAAGTCGACGCGCGCCTGGGGCGCCTGACGGCCCTCGTCAACAACGCCGGCGTGGTGGACCGCGCCGCGCGCGTCGAAGAGATGAGCCTGGCGCGGCTGCAGCGCATGTTCGCCATCAACGTGATCGGCAGCATCCTTTGCGCGCGCGAGGCGGTCAAGCGCATGAGCACGCTGCATGGCGGCAGCGGCGGCGCCATCGTCAACGTGTCCAGCGCCGCCGCGCGGCTGGGCGCGCCCGGCCAGTACGTCGACTACGCGGCCGCGAAAGGCGCGATCGACTCCTTCACCATCGGCCTGGCCAAGGAAGTCGCCGCCGAGGGCATCCGCGTCAATGCCGTGCGGCCAGGGCTCATCCAGACCGACATCCATGCCTCCGGCGGCCTGCCGAACCGGGTGCGTGACCTGGCGCACCTCGTGCCCATGCAGCGCGGCGGCTCGGCCGAGGAAGTCGCCCAAGGCATCGTGTGGCTGCTCTCGCCGGAGGCGAGCTACACCACGATGTCGCTGCTCGAAATCTCGGGAGGCCGCTGATGGCGATCACCCTGTTCTGGGAAGACCTGCAGCCCGGCACGGTGCGCGAGCTGGGCACCACGTCCGTCACCGCGGAAGAGATCAAGGAATTCGCGGCGAAGTACGACCCGCAGCCCTTCCACCTCGACGAAGAGGCCGGCCGGCAATCCATGTTCGGCGGGCTCGCCGCCAGCGGCTGGCAGACGGCCTGCCTGGCGATGCGGCTGACGGTGGACAACATGCTGCGGCATTCGTCCAGCAAGGGCTCACCGGGGCTGGAAAGCCTCAAGTGGCTCAAGCCGGTCTACCCGGGCGACCAGCTGAGCCTGCGGCACACCATCCTCGAATCGCGGCCGCTCAAGTCGCGCCCCGACACCGGCCTCGTGCTTTCGCGCTGGGAGCTGTTCAACCAGGAAGGCGACAAGGTGCTGGAGATGGAAGGCTACGGCATGTTCGGCCGCCGCCACCCGGCGGACGCCTGATGGAGTTCAAGCCCCTCATCACGCTGCTGGCCATCGTCAACCCGCTGGCCATCGTGCCCTTCTTCATCCACTACACCGAAGGGCTGTCGCCGGAACTGCGCGCCCGCACGGTGTGGGTCTCCTCCTTCACCGCCTTCGTGGTGATCGCCGCCAGCGCCTTGCTGGGCGTCGGCATCCTGGAGTTCTTCGGCATCTCGCTGGCGAGCTTCCAGGTGGGCGGCGGCATGCTGCTGCTCACCAGCGCCCTGAACATGCTCAATGCCAAGCCGGCGGAGATGAAGCCGGCAACCACGGACGTGAGCGACGGCACGGAGAAGGCCGCGATGGGGGCCAGCGTCGCCGTCGTGCCGCTGACGATCCCCCTGCTCACCGGGCCTGCGACCATGTCCGCCGTGGTCATCTATGCCGAGCGCGCGCAGACCTGGTTCCAGATGGCGACGCTGCTCGGTTACGCGGTGGTCATCGGGCTGGTCACCGCCCTGTGCTTTTCCGCCGCGCACCCGATCGCGCGGGTGCTGGGGCGCACCGGCATCAACGTGATGACGCGGCTGATGGGGCTCATCCTCGCCGCGTTGGCGGTGGAGGTGATGGCCAGCGGCCTGGGCAAGCTGTTCCCCATCCTGCGCGCCACCGGCGCCTGATCAGGACGGCCGCCACGCCGGTTTGTCGGTACGGGTACCCTTGCAACAAGCGGGTCCAGCCTGCGCGCGCGTCGTACACGTCGATACGCCTGCAACACCGCCTGCGCCGAAGGTCCCATTGGCAGCGCCGTCCGCCCGCGCGCATCCTGCCCGGCAAGGGGGTGGCACGTGGACATGGTGATCGACAGCGTTGGAGCAGCGGCCTCCGGGCAGCGTGCACTGCTATGGAGGCGGACGCTGTCGGTGCTGCGCAGCCTGCCCGTGCTGGTTCTCGCCGGCCTCTTTGCCGCCTACGTCCTCGCCGGCTTCTTCCTCGTCGATCCGCTCGCACGCAAGGTACTGCCCTGGGCCGGCGAGAAATTCCTGGCCAGCCGGCTCGGCGCCGATCGCGTTGCCTTCAATCCGTTCACGCTGGAACTGCAGGTGGAAGGCCTCGCCCTGGCGGAGCCGGACGGTAACCTGCTGGCCGGCTTCGACCGGCTGGCGCTCGACCTCGAAAGCGCGGGCCTCGCGCGCTGGGCCTGGCGCGTGCGGTCGCTGTCCCTGGAGCGGCCGCAGGTGAACGTCGCCATCCGCCCGGGCGGCGCGCTCAACTGGGGTGGCTTGATCGCGCGCGTGCGGGAGCAGATGGGGCCGCCGTCCGACAGCATGGCGCGCCTGCTGGTGGAGCAGCTGCGCATCGCCGACGGCAAGGTGACCTATGTCGACGCCGACCGGCCGGGTGAACCCTTCCAGACCACCTTCACGCCGCTGGGGATCGAACTGCAAGGACTGTCCACCTTGCCCGAGGACCGCGGCGGCTACCTGCTGGCCGCCAGGCTTGCCGAGCACGGAGCCACCCTGCGCTGGAAGGGCGAGATGGCCCTCAATCCGCTGTCCTCGCAAGGCGAGCTGGCGCTGGACGGGGCGCGACTCGCCCGGCTGGCCCACGTCGCGCCGGCGCTGTCGGCCGAGGCCTCCGGAACACTGGCCCTCGCGCTGCACTACCGCTTCGCGCTGCTGCGCGCCGCCGGCAAGACCGACGTGCCCTTCCTCGAAATCAGCGGAGCCGAGGCCGTCGCGCGTGGCTTCACGCTCGCACCGCGCGGCGGCGGTGCGCCGCTGCTGCAGGTGGAGGAGGCGCGCGTCGCCGACGCGTCCTTCGACCTGGCGCGCCGCGCGCTGAAGCTGGGCAGCGTGCGGCTCACGGGGGGCAAGGTGCAGGCCACGCGCGACGTGGACGGGGCGCTCGATTGGCAAGGGCTGCTGCAGGCAGCCGCGGGCACGCCTGCCGCGACCGCGACATCGCCTGCGGCGGATGCGCCTTGGACCCTGTCCATCGGCGAATTGCAGATGACCGACTGGTCGGGGCAGTGGACGGACCAGGGCTACGCCAGGCCCCTGTCGGTGCGGGCCGAAGGCTTCCAACTGAAGACTGCCGTCGCCGGGGAACTCGGCGCCACCGCGCGCTTCGCCATCGGCCCGCTCGACGCCGCGCTGGGCCCGGTGCAGCTCACCTCCGGCACCGAGCCGCTCGCGCAGGTGCAACGCACCACCGTGAGCCAGGCGCAGCTGCAGTGGCCGGAGCAGCGCATCGCGGTCGACACGGTCGGCCTCTCGGGGGTGCGCACGAGCGTCGTTCGCGACGCGCAGCAGCGCCTGAACTGGGTGGAGATGCTGCGCAAGGCGCGGGAGCCGCCGTCTGCTGTGCCGGCTTCCGGCGCGCCGGCCGCGGCGCCCGATCTGCGGATCGCGCGCCTGGGGGTGGAGGACGTCCAGCTGCGCGTGGTCGATGCATCGGCCGGAACGCCGGTCGCGCTGGACATCGTGCAAGGCGCGCTCACCCTGCGCGACGTCGGCCTGGATCCGGATCGCGCGCTGCCCGTCGAAGTGCGCTTCGCCGTGCAGCAGGGCGGACGCTTCGAGGCCAGGGGCAGCGTCGTTCCGGCGCGGCCCTCGGGCGAACTCGAGCTGGGACTGACCGCGTTCTCCCTCAAGCCGTTCGCGCCCTACGTCAACCGCGTCGCGCGACTCGACCTGCAGTCGGGCACGGTGGGCACGCGCGGCAAACTGGCCTTCGCGCCCGCCGCCGCCGGCATGAAGGTCGGCTTCACGGGCGGCTTCTCGGTGGACGGACTGGCGATCACCGAGGAGGACTCGGGCGAGGCCTTCCTCGGCTGGGAAAAGCTCTCCTCGAATTCGGCCAGCATCTCGCTCGCGCCGGACCGCGCGCACATCGGCGAACTGGTGGCCCTGCATCCCTTCGGCAAGGTGATCATCTTCGAGGACCAGACGCTCAACCTGCAGCGCATCCGGCGCGATGCGCCAGTGCAGCCCGCGGGGGCGGTGGCGGCCACGGCCGCAGCCAGCAAGGAGGCCGCGCCCTTCCCGCTCGCGGTCGAGCGGCTGCGCGTGGTCGGCGCCAACGCCGAATTCGCCGACCTGTCGCTCACGCCGCGCTTCGGCACCCGCATGCAGGAGCTCGGAGGGGTGATCACCGGGCTGTCCACGGACCCCGCCTCGGTCGCCCGGATCGAGCTGGATGGCAAGGTGGACGAGTTCGGCTCGGCCCGCATCCGCGGCTCGCTCCAGCCGTTCCGCGCGAGCGAGTTCACCGACGTGGACATGGCCTTCCGCAACCTGGAGATGACGCGGCTGACACCTTACTCCGGCAAGTTCGCGGGCCGCAGGATCGAGTCGGGCCGCCTCTCGGTCGACCTGCAATACAGGATCCAGCAGCGGCAACTGGCGGGCACCAACAAGTTCGTCGTCACCAGGCTGAAACTGGGCGAGGCGGTGGACAGCCCGGGGGCGATGAAGCTGCCGCTGGACCTCGCCATCGCGGTGCTGGAGGACAGCAACGGCGTCATCGACCTCGACCTGCCCGTGTCCGGCAACCTGGACGATCCGCAGTTCAGCTACGGCGCCGTCGTGTGGAAGGCGATCGTCAACGTGCTGACCAAGATCGTGACGGCGCCCTTCCGTGCGCTGGCGGGACTCCTGGGCGGGAACAGCGAGAACTTCGAATCGGCCGGATTCGACCCGGGCAGCAGCGCCCTGCTGCCGCCGGAGCAGGAGAAGCTCAAGGTGCTGGCCGACGCGCTGGCGAAGCGGCCGGCGCTCACGGTCACGATCGAGCCGGGCTTCGATCCCGAGGCCGACCGCCACGCGCTGCAGGACGCGGCGATGCGGCGCGAGGCTGCCGCGGCGGCGGGCGTGCAGCTGGCCGCGGGTGAACCGCCGGGGCCGGTGGACGTCAACGTCTCCAAGGTCCAGACCTGGCTGGAGGACCGCTACGCCAGGAGCGTCGGCCAGGCCGAATACGACAAGCTGCGGGCCGGCTACAAGGACCCGAACGCGGGCGCTGCCGCGCGCGCGATGGACAGCGAGTTCGTGCAACGCCTGGGCCGACGCTTCAAGTCGCGCAGCGAGGGACCCGCCTCGCCCTTTCACACCGAACTGCTGCAGCAACTCACCCGCAAGGTGCCGGTCAGCGACGAGGCGCTGCTGCAACTGGCGCAGGCGCGCGCCGACGCACTGCGGGGCGAGATCGTCAAAGCCGGGCTGGATGCGTCCCGGGTCGCCGTCGCCGCCCCGCACCCGCAGCCCGTGCGCGACAAGCTGGTCGGCAGCGGGTTCGCGCTGGGCGCCGGCGCCGCACCGGCCACGGGAGTGCGTACCTCGGGCCTGTCCCGCTGAGGCAGCCCCTCCCGCTGCGTTCGAAAGTTCTCGTTTTCAGCGGGGAAATACTCCGCAAATGCGCTGTAGGCGGCCGACGACATGCCGCCCCGCTTGAAACTGACAGGACTTCCCTTATCATTAGCACTCGTTGGAGTTGAGTGCTAGCAGCAGAGCTGGCGCCCTCCACGTCAAGTTAACTAGCGCTAACTTAGTTGGCGCTTTTTGATGTCCCCCTGTATCCGATGAAGGAGATGCAATGAAACTTCGCCCCCTGCACGATCGCGTGATCGTCAAGCGCCTCGAACAAGAAACCAAGACGGCCTCGGGCATCGTGATCCCCGACAACGCCGCCGAGAAGCCTGACCAGGGTGAAGTGCTGGCCATCGGCCCCGGCCGCAAGACCGACAAGGGCGAGCTGATCGCCCTGAACGTCAAGGTCGGCGACCGCGTGCTGTTCGGCAAGTACAGCGGCCAGACCGTCAAGGTCGACGGCGACGAACTGCTGGTCATGAAGGAAGACGACCTGTTCGCGGTCGTCGAGCGCTGATCCCTTCGCACCCCCATCCACTGAATATCCGGAGTAAACAACATGGCTGCTAAAGACGTGGTTTTCGGCGCTGACGCGCGCCACCGCATGGTCGAAGGCGTGAACATCCTGGCCAACGCGGTCAAGGTGACCCTCGGCCCCAAGGGCCGCAACGTGGTGCTCGAGCGCTCCTTCGGCGCCCCCACCGTGACCAAGGACGGCGTGTCCGTGGCCAAGGAAGTCGAGCTGAAGGACAAGCTGCAGAACATGGGCGCGCAGATGGTCAAGGAAGTCGCTTCCAAGACCAGCGACAACGCCGGTGACGGCACCACCACCGCCACCGTGCTGGCCCAGGCCATCGTGCGCGAAGGCATGAAGTACGTGGCCGCCGGCATGAACCCGATGGACCTCAAGCGCGGCATCGACAAGGCCGTCCTGGCCCTGACCGAGCAGCTGAAGAAGGCCTCCAAGCCCACGACGACCTCCAAGGAAATCGCGCAGGTCGGCTCCATCTCCGCCAACAGCGACGAATCGATCGGCAAGATCATCGCCGACGCGATGGACAAGGTCGGCAAGGAAGGCGTGATCACCGTCGAAGACGGCAAGTCGCTGGACAACGAGCTGGATGTCGTCGAAGGCATGCAGTTCGACCGCGGCTACCTCAGCCCCTACTTCATCAACAACCCCGAGAAGCAGAGCGCGCTCCTGGACAACCCCTTCGTGCTGCTGTACGACAAGAAGGTTTCCAGCATCCGTGACCTGCTGCCCGTGCTCGAGCAAGTGGCCAAGGCTTCCCGCCCGCTGCTGATCATCGCGGAAGAAGTCGAAGGCGAAGCGCTGGCCACGCTGGTGGTCAACACCATCCGCGGCATCCTCAAGGTCGTGGCCGTCAAGGCTCCGGGCTTCGGCGACCGCCGCAAGGCCATGCTGGAAGACATCGCCATCCTGACCGGCGGCAAGGTGATTTCGGAAGAAGTCGGCCTGACGCTGGAAAAGGTGACGCTGGCCGACCTGGGCCAGGCCAAGCGCATCGAAGTGGGCAAGGAAAACACCACCATCATCGACGGCGCCGGCGCCGCTGCCGACATCGAAGCGCGCGTCAAGCAGGTGCGCGTGCAGATCGAGGAAGCCACGTCCGACTACGACCGTGAGAAGCTGCAGGAGCGCGTGGCCAAGCTGGCCGGCGGCGTTGCGGTGATCAAGGTCGGTGCCGCGACCGAAGTGGAAATGAAGGAAAAGAAGGCGCGCGTCGAAGACGCGCTGCACGCCACCCGCGCTGCCGTGGAAGAAGGCATCGTGGCCGGCGGCGGCGTGGCGTTGCTGCGTGCCCGCCAGGCTGCTGGCGCCATCAAGGGCGACAACGCCGACCAGGACGCCGGCATCAAGCTGGTGCTCAAGGCGGTCGAGTCTCCCCTGCGCGAGATCGTCGGCAACGCCGGCGGCGAGCCGAGCGTGGTGGTCAACGCCGTGCTGGGCGGCAAGGGCAACTACGGCTTCAACGCCGCCAACGATACCTACGGCGACATGATCGAGATGGGTATCCTGGACCCGACCAAGGTGACCCGCACCGCGCTGCAGAACGCCGCGTCGGTCGCGTCCCTGATGCTGACCACCGAAGCCATGGTCGCGGAAGCGCCCAAGGACGACGCTCCGGCCATGCCGGGCGGCATGGGCGGCGGCATGGGTGGCATGGGCGGCATGGACATGTAATGTCCGCCTGAAGCTTGCCGCTTCAACGAAAAAGCCGGGCCTCGCGCCCGGCTTTTTTTTTGCGCCGGCTAAACAAACGCCGGCGCTGGCGGATATATGCGGCGTGACCACCATCGATCCCCGTCATTCCGTCATCTCGGCGCTGCACGGACGGCTGGGCGCCGCGAGCGCGCCGCACCGCGCGGGCGCGCCGGCGGCCGGCTCCCGCGGCGCGAAGGGGGCCGGCGCAGGCCGCGATGGCG
>NZ_JBYNTT010000033.1:0-21947 GCF_057784995.1 Ramlibacter sp. G4-7 | reverse complement strand
CGCTTGGCTGCGCGTCATCTGGCGCGCTTGGAGAGACCGCCAGCCATACGACGTCCAGCGTCACACAGGCGCCATGTTGCAGCTCGCCGCAGCAGGGGGTTGACACAGGGTGTCTCATTCGCCCTCGTGCAGCAGTTGCTGCAGCGCCGCGCGGTCGAGCTTGTGCAGGCCCAGGCCTTCCAGCGTGCGTGGGCCCTGGCGCAGGTCGCGGCCTTGCCAGCCGCCGGCGATGGCCAGCAGGCCTTGCGCGATCGGCGCATCGGCGCCGACCCAGCGCGCGACCGAGGCCAGGAAGGCCAGGCCCAGCTCGGTGTCTTCCTTCACGTAGCGGTGCGTGTGCAGGTCGATGTGCTCGCGCCAGTCGCCGGACTTCACCAGCTTCTTGTGGGCGTCGCCGTACATCCACTGGTCGTTGTTGTAGTGGTCGGACAGGGGATAGTGCGGCGCGCCATAGCCCAGCGCCTCGCGCACGGCCACGCGCTCCAGGTCCAGGCGATCGGTGACCGCGCGCACGCAAGGCTGGGTGCCTTCGTTGTGGATGTCCCAGCGCTCGAAGTGCTGCAGCGGCGCCGCGTTCATGACGATCAGCGGCGGATGGATGATCGGGCCGGCGTTCATCAGCGCGCCGGACAGCGCGTCACCGCAGCCATGCACGCTGGGATAGGCCTCGCGGATCACGGCCAGCGCATGTTCCGACTTGCGTGCCGGATACACGCCGGTGGGCAGCCGCACCGCGCGGATGGTCACGTTCACCTCGCGCTCGCCGTGCTTGCGCGCCAGGTAGGGCAGCGTGCCGGTCTCGGCCCAGGCCACGTCGGCGCGGTTGCCGGCCTGGCGCACGATGCGCGCCATCACGAAGCTGCCGAAGGTGCCCGGCGGCAGGAACACGACCTGGCCGTCCTGCAGGTGGGGCGCCATGGCGCGGGCGATGTCTTCCTGTGCGATGGCCGGCGAGGGCAGCACGATGAGCTGCGCGCCTGCCAGCGCCTGCCCGATGTCGGCCGTGGCGCGGGCGATCTTCACCGGGCGCGGCCCGTCGGCGTCCTTCAGGACGATGCTGCCCGTGTCGATGACGGGTTTCAGCGCGGCGGCGTCGCGGCGCCACAGGCGAACTTCGTGTCCGGCTTCGGACAGGTCGGCGGCGGCGGCGTAGCAGCCGTGGCCGCCGCCCAGGATGGCGATCTTCATCTCGGTGGTTTCTCCTGTGATGCGGCGACCCCATGGCAGCCCGCTTGCGCATGTACATTACTTTTCATATATTGAGCTGTCAAGAACTCTGGGGTCGGGAGAAACGACAATGCAGTCATGAGCAAACGGGGCAAGCCCACGGAGGCCGCGTTCGTCGACGACTACCTGCCGGCCCTGCTCGCGCAGGCCAGCCACCTGATCTCCGGCGAGTTCCACCGCATCGTGACGGCCAAGGGCTTCACGGTCTCGGACTGGCGCGTGCTCGCGAGCCTGGACGGCGCGGAGCCGATGAGCATAGGCGCGCTGGCGCGCCTGACGACCATGAAGCAGCCGACCCTCACGCGGGTGGTCGACCGACTGCAGGCGCGCGGCCACGTGCGCCGCATCGCCCACGAGAGCGACCGGCGCATCACCCTGATCCAGATCACGCCGGGCGGCGACAAGCTGGTGGCGGGACTGATCGACATGGCCAAGGAGCACGAGCACCGGGTGCTGGAACCCTTCGGCCTGGCCCGCTCCAACGAGCTGAAGAAGACGCTCAAGCAGATGATCGAAATGCACGCCGGGCTGGCGCAGGACGCCGGCGAAGACGACGAGGAGTGAGCTTCAGGCGGCCACGCGCGCCTTGAGCACTTTCTTGTCCGTCTTGTTCACGCTGGTCTTTGGCAGCGCATCCAGCGCTTCGATGCGAGCCGGCACCTTGTAGCGCGCGAGCTGCTGCGCGCAGAAGGCTTTGAGCGCTTCCTCGTCGAAAACACGGCCCGGGCGCAGCACCACGAAGGCGCGCAGGATCTCGCCGCGGTACGCGTCGGGCTGGCCCACGACCGCGGCCTCGGCCACGTCGGGATGCGTGAACAGCACCTCTTCCACCTCGCGCGGGTAGACGTTGTAGCCGCCGACGATGACCAGGTCCTTCTTACGGTCGCGGATGTACAGGTAGCCGTCCGCGTCGAACTCGCCGATGTCGCCCGTGTACAGCCAGCCCTCGCGCAGCGCCTCCGCCGTCTCGGCCGGCAGGTTGAGGTAGCCGCGCATGATCTGCGGCCCCCGCGCGCGGATCTCGCCGCGCTCGCCCGCGGGCAGCACGCGCGTGCCCTGCTCCAGGTCCACGACCTGCAGTTCGGTGCCGGCGACGGCGATGCCGACGGAGCCGACCTTCACCGGGCCGGCCGCGGGATTGAAGCTCAGCACCGGCCCCGCCTCGGTCTGGCCGTAGCCTTCGTAAATGGGAGCCCCGCTGGCGGCCTGCCAGCGCTCCAGCGTCTCGCGCGGGAGCGCCGCCGAGCCGGAGTAGCAGGTGTGCACGCGCGACCAGTCCGTGCGCGCGAAGGCGGCGTGCTGCATGAGGCCGGTGAAGATGGTCGGGCTGCCGGGGAAGATGGTGATGCGTTCGCGCGCGATCGCCTCGAGCAGGCGCTCCGGGTGGTAGCCGGGCTGCACCACCAGCGCCGCGCCCGCGTGGCCGCACAGGAACAGGCCCATCGCCATCGCATAGGAGTGGAACAAGGGCATCACGCACAGCACGCGCTCGCGCCCGCGGGCCACCGGCAGCAGGCTCTCGCGCTGGCTGACGTTGGTGCTCAGCGCGGCGTGCGTGAGGATCACACCCTTGGGAAAGCCGGAGGAGCCGCCCGTGTATTGCAGCAGGCCGGCATCCCCGCCGTCCGGCAGCCACGCCGGCGGGATCGCCAGCGCTGGGTCCTGCCGCCAGGCCGCCAGGTGCGCGTCGAGCTGCGAAGCGCGCAGCACGGTACAGGACGGAATTTCCGCAAGCAGGGCTTCGATCTTCGGCGCCAGCGCGTCGTCCACGAGCAGCAGCCGCGGCGCCGCATCGCGCACCATGTAGTGCAGCTCGCGCGCCGTGTAGAGCGGATTGAGCGGCACCAGTTGCGCACCGGCCGCGGCGACGGCGTACGGTGCAGCGCAGGCCAGCAGCGAGTTCGGCAAGACAGTCGCGACCCGCGTCCCCGGCGCGCCCTGCGCGCGCAGCAGCGCCGCCAGCCCGGCGACGATGCGCCGCAGGCCGTCGTAGGTCCAGCGCGTGTCGCCAAGGACCACGGCCTCGTGGGCCGGGAAAGCCGCCGCCGTGTCCGCCAGCATCGCGACGATGCTGGCGTGCACCCGTCCCGCGAGTGCGGGTGCCGCGCTCATCGCGCGCCGTCCACCTTCAGGACCACGCTCATCGCCGTGTCGCCGGCGGCGCAGCCGGTGAACAGGCCGATGCCGCCGCCGTCCTGCACCATCTCCTCGACCAGCTCGATCACGCTGCGCAAGCCCGTGGGCCCCTGTGGATGGCCCCAGACCAGCGAGCAGCCGTAGCGGTTGATGCGCTCGATCGCAAAGCCCATCTCGCGCGACAGCACGATGTCATTGACGACGAAGGGGTTGTGCGTCTTCACGTGCGTGACCCGCTCGGCCGCCAGGCCTGCCTGCCGCAGCGCCGCGCGTGCTGCCGGCACCGGTGCCAGCGGCATGTGCGCCTTCTCCACCCGCGCCTGCCCGAAGGCCAGCAGCTCGATGGAAATCTCCGGCCGGGTGGACAGCGCCCTGGCCTGCTCGCGCGAGCACACGAACATCGCCGCGTGGCCGTCGGCCGGATGCGTCTGCCCGCCGTAGGTGATGGTGCCGCCGGGCACGACAGGCTCCAGCTTCGCCAGCCCTTCCCGTGTCGTGGCATGCACGCCCTCGTCGCCTTCGAGCCGGGCGACGGTCTTGCGCAAGCGCGCATCCGGCACCTCGAAAGGCAGCCGCATGTAGCGGCGCTGGAAGGCGTGGTCGTGCGCCAGCGCATCCTGGTACTGCGCATAGCGCAGCAGCGTGACCTCGTTCTGCTCGGCACCCGTGATGCCGTGCTTGCGCGCCGCGTTCTCGCCGGTCTGGACCATCGCGACCTTCGCGAACGGGTCCTCGCGGAAATTGTCCAGCACCCAGTTCTCCTGGCGGCCGCTGCCGCCCGGGCCTTGCGGGTCCGGGTAATAGAGCTGCGGCCCGTTGCTCACGCGGTCCGCCGTGAGCACGAAGGCACAGGAGGCACGGCCCGCATTCACCTCGTCGGCCGCCATCGCGAGGCAGCGCGCCGAGGTCGCGCACGCCTGTGCGACGGAAGGCCCGCCCACCCCTTCGAAACCCATGAGGCCCATGGCCCAGGGCAGGCCGTAGAAGCAGCCCTGCTGCGGGACGGTGAGTCCCAGCACGCCGTGGTCGATGGGTGCCTGCTGCAGCCCGCGCGCCGCGATCTCGCGGCGGCTGTTCCAGGCTGCGAACTCCAGGCTGTGCAGGTGGGCCAGGGACCCCTGCCAGCGGGCGAAGGGCGTGGACCAGTATTGGCCGTAGGGGATGAAGGCGGAAGACATGGGCGATGTGGTCCGTGCGATGGAGCGGAGTGCCCCCACCCCCACCCTCCCCCGCAGGGGAGGGCCAGGGGACCGGTCAGAACGCGGCGATGCCGGTCTGTGCGCGGCCGAGGATCAGGGCGTGGATGTCGTGCGTGCCTTCGTAGGTGTTCACGACTTCCAGGTTCACCAGGTGCCGGGCGACGCCGAACTCGTCGCTGATGCCATTGCCCCCCATCATGTCGCGCGCGACGCGGGCGATGTCCAGCGCCTTGCCGCAGGAGTTGCGCTTCATGATCGAGGTGATCTCGACCGAGGCCGTGCCTTCGTCCTTCATGCGGCCCAGGCGCAGGCAGCCCTGCAGGCCCAGCGTGATTTCGGTCTGCATGTCGGCCAGTTTCTTCTGCACCAGCTGGTTGGCGGCGAGCGGCTTGCCGAACTGCTTGCGGTCCAGGACGTACTGGCGGGCGCGGTGCCAGCAGTCCTCGGCCGCGCCCAGCGCGCCCCAGGCGATGCCGTAGCGGGCGGAGTTCAGGCAGGTGAAAGGACCTTTCAGGCCGCGCACCTCGGGGAAGGCGTTCTCCTCGGGGCAGAAGACCTCGTCCATCACGACCTCGCCGGTGATGGACGCGCGCAGGCCGACCTTGCCGTGGATGGCGGGTGCCGACAGGCCCTTCCAGCCCTTCTCCAGCACGAAGCCGCGAATCGCGCCCGCGTCGTCCTTGGCCCAGACCACGAACACGTCGGCGATCGGCGAGTTGGTGATCCACATCTTGGATCCGGTGAGCTTGTAGCCGCCGTCGACCTTGCGCGCACGGGTGATCATGCTGGCCGGGTCGGAGCCGTGGTTCGGCTCGGTCAGGCCGAAGCAGCCGATCCACTCGCCGCTGGCCAGCCTGGGCAGGTATTTCTGCTTGGTCTGCTCGTTGCCGAACTCGTTGATCGGCACCATCACCAGCGAGGACTGCACGGACATCATCGAGCGGTAGCCCGAATCGACGCGCTCCACTTCGCGCGCCACCAGGCCGTAGCACACGTAGTTCAGGCCGGCCCCGCCGTACTGCTCGGGGATGGTGGGGCCCAACAGGCCCAGCGAGCCCATCTCGCGGAAGATGGACACGTCCGTCTTCTCGTGGCGGAAGGCCTCCAGCACGCGGGTGGCCAGTTTCTCCTGGCAATAGGCGCGGGCCGCGTCGCGCACGGCGCGCTCGTCTTCGTTGATCTGCTGCTCCAGCAGGAGGGGGTCGTCCCAGTGGAAAGAGGCTTTGGCGGCCATGGCAACTCCAGGTTCAGAATCAGTCCGGCAGGACTGCAGTGCATTCGATCTCGACCTTGGCACGGTCCTCGATCAGGGCCTTCACCTCCACCGCGGTCATCGCGATGGTGTAGCTGCCGATGATCTCGCGAAAGGCCTGGCCCACCGCGCGGCCCGCAGCCAGGTATTCGCGCTTGTCGGTCACGTACCAGGTCATCCGGACGATATTCTCGCCGGTCCCGCCGGCGGCCTTGAGCACGTCGGCGACATTCTGCAGCGCCTGGCGCGCCTGGCCGCCGAAATCGTCGGTGTGGAAGCGCTGGTCGCCGTCCCAGCCGATCATGCCGGCGATGAACAGCTGGCGGCCTTGCGCCACCACGCCGTTCGCGTAGCCCTTGGGCCTGGCCCAGCCATCGGGCAGGATCGCCTGCGGCTTCGTAGCTTGGTTCATTCCTTCGACTCCTTGAGCAATTCGCGCGCGATGATCAGCTGCTGCACCTCGGTGGCGCCTTCGTAGATGCGCAGGCTGCGGATTTCCCGGTAAAGCTGTTCGACCGGCTCGCCGCTCCTGACGCCCAGGCCGCCGAACATCTGCACGGCGGCATCGATCACCTGCTGCGCCCCTTCGGTGGCGGCCATCTTGGCCATCGCCGCTTCCTTGGTGACCGTGCGGCCCTGGTCGCGCTGCCAGGCGGCGCGGTAGACCAGCAGCGCGGCGCTGTCGATCGTGGTCGCCATCTGCGCCAGCTTCGCCTGGGTGAGCTGGAAGTCGGCCAGCGTGCCGTTGAACATCTTGCGGGTGGTGGCGCGCTTGAGCGCTTCGTCCAGCGCGCGGCGGGCAAAGCCCAGTGCCGCCGCGGCGACGGAGGTGCGGAACACGTCCAGCGTGCGCATCGCCACCTTGAAGCCTTCGCCGGCGGCGCCGACGCGGTTGGCCAGCGGCACGCGGCAGTTCGTGAACTTCAGCCGGGCCAGCGGATGCGGGGCGATCACCTCGATGCGCTCGGCGATCTCGAAGCCGGGGGTGCCCGCCTCGACGATGAAGGCGGAAATGCCGCGCGCGCCCGGTGCCTCGCCGGTGCGGCAGAAGACCACGTAGAAGTCGGCGATGCCGCCGTTGGAGATCCAGGTCTTCTCGCCATCGAGCACGGCATGGTCACCGTCGATGCGCGCGGCACATTGCATGGCGGCGACGTCGGAGCCGGCGTCCGGCTCCGACAGCGCAAAGGCGGAGATCGCCTCGCCGCGCGCGACACGGGGCAGGTACTTCTCCTTCTGCGCCGGCGTGCCTTGCAGGCTGATCGCGCCCGAGCCCAGCCCCTGCATGGCGAAGGCGAAGTCCGCCAGGCCGTTGTGGCGGCCCAGGGTCTCGCGCAGGATGCAGATCGCGCGCGTGTCGATGCGGTCGCCGACGGCGTGCTGCAGCCAGCCGCCCTGCCCCAGCGTGCGCACGAGCTGCTTGCAGGCCGCGTCGACGTCGGGGCCGTGGATGTGGGCGACGTGCTCCGCCGCCCAGGCGTCGAGCTCGCGCGCGAGCGTGCGGTGGCGGTCCTCGAAGAACGGCCAGTCCAGGTAGGCGCGGTCGCTCATCTAGCAGCCCTCACCCCGGCCCTCTCCCAACGGGAGAGGGTGAGACATGTGCTTCGCATGCATTTCAGTTTCCCTCGAACTTCGGCTTCTGCTTGGCCACGAAGGCCTCGTACGCGCGCGTGAAGTCCTGCGTCAGCATGCACAGCGCCTGGGCCTGCGCCTCGGCTTCGATCGCCTGCTCGATGGTCATGGCCCACTCCTGGTGGAGCATGGTCTTGGTGATGCCGTTGGCGAAGCTGGGGCCTTCCGCCAGTTGGCGCGCGAGCGCCTGGGCGTCCTGCAGCAGGGCCTCGGGCGTGCACAGGCGGTTGAAGAAACCCCAGCGCTCGCCCTCCTCGCCGCCCAGCGCGCGGCCGGTGTACAGCAGTTCGCTGGCGCGGCCCTGGCCGATGATGCGCGGCAGCATGGCGCAGGCGCCCATGTCGCAGCCGGCGAGGCCCACGCGGTTGAACAGGAAGGCGGTCTTGCTGCGGGCCGTGCCGTAGCGCAGGTCCGAAGCCATCGCGACGATGGCGCCGGCGCCGGCACAGACGCCGTCGATGGCCGCCACGATGGGCTGCGGGCAGGCACGCATCATCTTGACCAGGTCACCGGTCATGCGGGTGAACATCAGCAGCTCCGGCGCCTTGAGCTTCACCAGCGGGCCGATGATCTCGTGCACGTCGCCACCCGAGCAGAAGTTGCCGCCGGCGCCCGTGACCACCACGGCGTGCACGTCGGTCGCGTATTTCAGCTGGCCGAACAGGTCGCGCAGTTCGGCATAGGAGTCGAAGGTCAGCGGGTTTTTCCGCTCGGGTCGGTTCAGCGTGACCGTGGCCACGCCCTCCTTCACTTCCCACAGGAAGTGCTCGGCGCGGTAGCCGGCCAGCTGCTTGCGGTTGCCGGCCACGAGGGCCGGGTCGATGCGGTCAGTTGAATCGCTCAATCTTCGTCTCCTGTTGTTGTGCCAGGGAGCGCTCGCGCTCCAGGTTGCGTTCCAGCTGCTGCTTGCCGGACAGGTATTGCCGGGGCCATTGCACGTCGTGGTAGCCGATCTTCGCCGCTTCCAGCAGCGCCCACGCCGGGTTGGCCAGGTGCGGGCGGGCCACGGCGCACAGGTCGGCGCGGCCGGCCGCAATGATGCTGTTGACGTGGTCGGCTTCCGAGATCGCCCCCACGGCCATCGTGGCGATGCCGGCTTCGTTGCGGATGCGGTCGGCGAACGGCGTCTGGTACATGCGGCCGTAGACCGGCTTCTGCTTCTTGCTGACCTGGCCCGAGCTGGTGTCGATCAGGTCGGCGCCGGCGGCCTTGAAGGCGCGGGCGATCTCCACCGCGTCGTCCGGCGTGATGCCGCCTTCCACCCAGTCGTGCGCGGAAATCCGCACCGACATCGGCCGCTCGGCCGGCCAGGCGGCGCGCATGGCGCGAAACACTTCCAGCGGGTAGCGCAGGCGGTTCTCCAGCGAGCCGCCGTAGTCGTCGGTGCGCTGGTTGGTCAGCGGCGAGATGAAGGCCGACAGCAGGTAGCCGTGCGCGCAGTGCAACTCCAGCCAGTCGAAGCCCGCTTCGGCGGCGTAGCGGGTGGCGCGCACGAAGTCTTCCCGCACGCGATCCATGTCGGCACGCGTCATGGGACTGGCCCAGTCGCTGACGCCGTCCAGGAACTGCTGCGGCGACGCGGAGAACAGCGGCCAGTTGCCGGATTCCAGCGGCTGGTCCTCGCCGCCCTCCCATGGCACGCGGGTGGACCCCTTGGGGCCGGCATGGCCTAGCTGCATGGCGATCTTCGCGTCGGAATTGGAATGGACGAAGTCGACGATGCGCTTCCAGCCATCGCGCTGCCGCTCGTTCCACAGGCCCGGGCAGCCGGGGGTGATGCGGGCGTCGGGCGAGGTGCAGGTCATCTCCGCCACCACCATGCCGGCGCCGCCCATGGCGCGCGCGCCCAGGTGCACCAGGTGGTAGTCGGCCGGCAGGCCGTCGACACAGGAGTACTGCGCCATCGGCGACACGACGATGCGGTTCTTCAGCGTCACGCCGCGCAGCTTGAACGGCGTGAACATCGGCGGGATCGGCTGCTGGTTCGCCGTGCGATGGGCGCCGGCGAGCGCTGCCATCCAGTCCTCGTAATCCTCCACGTAGTGCTTGTCGCGCAGGCGCAGGTTCTCGTGGCTGATGCGCTGGCTGCGCGTGAGCAGCGAATAGGCGAACTGCTGCGGCGGCAGGTTCACGTAGCGGTCCACGTTCTCGAACCACTCGGTGGAGTTGCGCGCCGCGTTCTGGATCTTCAGCACCTCCACGCTGCGCACCGCCTCGTAGTCGGCCAGCGCCTGCTTGAGGTCGCCGGGGTTGCGGCCTATGCAGCGCGCCAGCTCGATCGAATCCTCCAGCGCCAGCTTGGTGCCCGAGCCGACCGAGAAGTGCGCGGTGTGGGCGGCGTCGCCCATCAGGACCACCGGCGCGCGGCCGTTGTCGTGCGTCCAGGTCTTGCAGACCACGCGCGGGAACTTGATCCACTGGGCCGAGCCGCGCAGGTGCGAGGCGTTGGACATGAGGCGGTGGCCGTCGAGGTACCTGGCGAACAGCTCCTCGCAGAAGGCGATGGACTCCTCCTTCTCCATCTTGTCCATGCCGGCGGCCAGCCACACGTCCTCCGGCGTCTCGACGATGAAGGTGGAGGTGTCGCCGTCGAACTGGTAGGCATGCGCCTGGAACCAGCCCCAGGGCGTTTCCTCGAAGGCGAAGGTGAAGGCGTCGAACTTCTTGTGCGTGCCCAGCCAGACGAAGCGGCACTTGCGCACGTCGATGTCGGGCTGGTAGCTCGCGGCGTACTTGGTGCGGATGCGGCTGTTGAGGCCGTCGCTCGCGATCACCAGGTCGGCCTCGGGGTAGTCCTGGTCGCCCTGCGCATCGGTCTCGAACACCAGCTCGACGCCCAGTTCCTCGCAGCGGCGCTGCAGGATGTTGAGCAGGCGCTTGCGGCCGATGCCGCAGAAGCCGTGGCCGCCGGAGACCATGCGGTGGCCGCGGATGTTGACCTCGATGTCGTCCCAGTGGTTGAAGGCCCCGAGGATCTCGCCGGCGGTCTGCGCATCGGCCGCCTGCAGGTTGCCCAGCGTCTGGTCGGAGAACACCACGCCCCAGCCGAACGTGTCGTAGGGCTTGTTCCGCTCGACCACCCGGATCCGGTGCGAGGGATCCTGCTTCTTCATGAGGAGCGCGAAGTACAGGCCCGCTGGGCCGCCACCGATGCACACGATGTCCATGAGATGCTCCAGGCTTCGATATTTTAAGTTTAAAGCATTTGGGCGCCGAACCGCAAGCCCGGTTTCACGGCCGGGCTGGTCGCCCGTACGCCGTCAGCCGACCAGGTCTTCGGTGCGCAGCGCCACGCCGGCGTGCGCGAGCCGCATCACCTCGCGCGGCGGCTCGCCCTTGAGGCGATGGTCGCTCCACACCTGGCGCCAGCGCCGAGCGCCCGGCAGCCCGTTGTACAGGCCCATCATGTGGCGGGCAATGGAATGCCAGGGCGTGGCGCGTGCCGCATGTTCACGCTCCATGTACGCCACCATCGCCTCCTCCACCTGCTCGCGCCGCAGCCCGGAAGCGGGCTCGCCGTAGTACAGCGCGTCCCAGCGCGCCAGCCACCAGGGGTGGTGGTAGGCCTCGCGGCCGACCATCACGCCGTCCACCCGGTCCAGTTCCGCATGCACCACCGCATCGGCGGTGACGCCCCCGTTGATCGCGATCACGAGGGCGGGGAACTCCTGCTTCAGGCGGTGCACGAGCTCGTAGCGCAGCGGCGGGATCTCCCGGTTCTCCTTGGGCGACAGGCCCTTGAGCCACGCGTTGCGCGCATGGACCATGAAGACGCCGCAGCCGGCCTCGGCGACGGTCCCGACGAAGTCGCGCACGAACTCGTAGCTTTCCACCTTGTCGATGCCGATGCGGTGCTTCACCGTCACCGGGACCTCCACCGCATCGACCATGGCCTTGACGCAATCGGCCACCAGCCGTGGCTCGGACATGAGGCAGGCGCCGAAGGCGCCGCGCTGCACCCGCTCGCTGGGGCAGCCGCAGTTGAGGTTGATCTCGTCGTAGCCCCAGCGCGCGCCGAGTTTCGCCGCCTGCGCCAGGTCCGCCGGCTCGCTGCCTCCCAGTTGCAGGGCGACGGGGTGTTCGGTCTCGTCGAAATCGAGGTGCCGCGGCACGTCCCCGTGCAGCAGCGCGCCCGTCGTGACCATCTCCGTGTACAGCCGCGTGTGCCGGCTCATGAGCCGGTGGAAGTAGCGGCAGTGCCGGTCGGTCCAGTCCATCATCGGCGCGACGGACATCCGCCAGCCTCGTTTGTCGTTTCGTGGGTCCATGCGCGCCCTATTGTCTCGCGTCCGCGCACGGCTCCCCGGCGGCGCGCCGGGGCCGCAATCCCCCTGCGGCCTGGCAACAGGGGCGGGCGCAGGAGGCAACGGCGGCCAAGATCGAGCCGAAAAGAGCCGGCCGGCGGGTTTCTCCGCCGTTGCGCCTGCCTCCACCTCCTTGCTAGGATGGATCGACCGCAAGCGCTGCCTCGCGCCGGGCAGCTACGGACAGGAGGGGGCCGTGAGCGAATACGTCTACCGCAAGCTTTCGCTCGGGGAGCCCGCGCCCTGGTTCAAGCAGCGCAGCACGGTCAACCCGAACTTCGTGTTCGACACCGTCGGCGGACGCTACATCGTCCTGTGCTTCTTCGGCAGCGCGGGCGAAGAGCCCGCCCGGGAAGCACTGGAGTTCTGCCGCTCGCACGCTGCGCTGTTCAACGACGACCGCATCACGTACTTCGGCATCAGCACCGACCCCGAAGACGAGAGCAGCGGACGGCTCGAGGCGTGCTCGCCGGGCATGCGCCATTTCTGGGACTTCGACGGCTCGGTCAGCCGCCTGTACGGCGCGCTGCCCCTGGAAGGCCCGGGCCCCATGCGGCACAAGTGGGTCGTGCTCAATCCCGGCCTGCAGGTGGTGGCCGCGCTCCCGTTCAAGGAGGACGGCAGCGACCGGCGCGTCCTGGCCAGGTACCTCTCCCACCTCGCCCCCGTCTCCCACTACGGCGGCATCGAGATGCATGCGCCCATCATCATCCTGCCCGAAGTGTTCCCGCGGGAACTGTGCGAGCGCCTGATCGGCGAATACGAAACCGGGGGCGCCAGCCCGTCGGGGTTCATGCGCGACGTGGAGGGCAAGACGGTGGCCCTGCACGACGGGAACCACAAGCGAAGAAGCGACCACGTGCTGCAGGACGGCGAATTGATCAGGGCGGTGCAGGACCGGGTGGCCCGCACGGTCGTGCCGGTGATCAGCAAGGTGCACTGTTTCGAAGCGACGCGCATGGAGCGCTACATCGTCGGCTGCTACGACGCGGAATCCGGAGGGCACTTCGCCCGCCATCGGGACAACACCACCAAGGCCACCGCGCACCGACGCTTCGCCTTGTCCGTCAACCTGAACAACGACTTCGAAGGGGGCGAGCTGTGCTTTCCCGAGTACGGGACGCGCTGCTACAAGGTTCCGCGCGGCAGCGCCATCGTCTTCGCCGGGGCCCTGCTGCACATGGTGACGCCGGTGCGGCGCGGCCGCCGCTACGCCTTCCTTCCCTTCCTCTACGACAACGCGGCGGCCGCGCTGCGTGAAAAGAACACGCCGTTCGTGAGCGCCGAGCTCGCGGTCTACCGCGCCTAGGCCCGGCCTGTCCGCGACGCCCTACCCGCGCCTGCCGCGGCCGACTACAAGCCTGTCTCCGCCGCTGCGCTGCAATGGCGCAAGAATCTGCAGAGAAAGGACTCCCATGCGGCCATTTCAACTCGACTCGGGCATGACCACCATGCGCGGCACCTTCTACCCCACGGGCTGGATGGTGCTGATGTTCCCCGGCGAACAGCAGGCGCGCGATGCGGCCCAGCTACTGGCGCGTGAGGGGATCGCCGAGGACGCGATGATGTTCCTCACCCCGGCCGACGTGCAGCGGCACATCGTCAACGCGGTCGGCGACGACAAGATCGTGCCTTCCGCGGGCACCGAGGGCGACACCGCACGGCGCATCGCGGAGTTCGCCGCGCAGGGGCACCACGGCCTGATGGTGCACGTGCCGCACCAGGCGGACGCCGACCGCGTCACCGAACTGCTGAGGGACGCGCCCATCTCGTACGGACAGCGTTACCGCATGCTCGTCATCGAGGACATCGTCGCGTAAGCCGCGCAGCGCGTCTCCCCTCCCTAGATCAGGGTCTTTGGCTTGCCCCCGGCGCGGGCATGCCTATCCTACTTTAGACCTCGCCAACAGGGAGACAGCGCATGAAGAGCTTCAGCATCGACGCCGGCATGACCAACATGCGCGGCGTGTTCTATCCCACCGGACACATGGTCCTGATGTTGCCCACCGAACGCGATGCGCGACGGGCCTGCGAGCTGCTGCGCCACGACGGGGTCTGCGAGGACGACCTGTGCATCGCCCGGCCCGAGGAGTTCGAGCGGCAGATCAGCGACGCGATCGACGAATACGAGGACGTGCTGCTGCCTTCGATCGGCACCGAGGTGGAGACCGCGCGCCGCTTCCGGCACCTGGCGCACCAGGGCCACCACGCGCTGATCGTGCACGCCACGGCCGCCATGACCTCGGACCACGTGCTGGACGTGCTGCACGACCTTCCCATCAGCTACGGACAGCGCTACCGCTTCCTCGTCATCGAGGACATGGTCAGCGAGTGAGGCGAAAAAAAGGCTCCTGACGGAGCCTTGGTGTCCTGCGGTGGCGGCTGCGCCGCCATCCATTCAACCCATGTGCAGGCCGCCGTTGACCGAGAAGTCGGCGCCGGTGGTGTAGCCGCTTTCCTCGCCGGCCAGCCACGCGATGATGGAGGCGATCTCGCCCGGCTCGCCCAGGCGCTTGACGGGGATGGTGGCGACGATCTTGTCCAGCACGTCCTGGCGGATCGACTTGACCATATCCGTGCCGATGTAGCCCGGGCTGACGGTGTTGACCGTCACGCCCTTGTTGGCCAGTTCCTGCGCGAGCGCCATCGAGAAGCCGTGCATGCCGGCCTTGGCGGCGGAGTAGTTGGTCTGGCCCGCCTGGCCCTTCTCGCCGTTGACCGACGAGATGTTGATGATGCGGCCCCAGCCCTTTTCCACCATGTCGCCGACGACCTGCTTGGTCACGTTGAACATGGAGTTGAGGTTGGTCTCGATCACGCTGTCCCAGTCCTCGCGCGTCATCTTCAGGAACATGCGGTCGCGGGTGATGCCGGCGTTGTTGACCAGCACGTCGATGCTGCCGTGCTCCGCCTTGGCCTTGCCGAAGGCGGCGACCGTGGAGTCCCATTCGCCGACGTTGCCGACCGAGGCGTGGAAGGAATAGCCCAGCGCCTTCTGCTCGTCGAGCCACTTGTTGAAGTCGCGCGTGGGGCCGCAACCGGCGATGACCTTGAAGCCTTCCTTGTGCAGGCGTTGGCAGATGGCGGTGCCGATGCCGCCCATGCCGCCGGTGACATATGCCACTTTCTGAGCCATGTTCTTTCTCCAGGCAGTTAGGGTTTCATTCTGCGCGCGTCAGGCGCGCTCCACGGCAAGGGAAACTCCCATGCCGCCGCCGATGCACAGGGCCGCAACGCCCTTCTTCGCGTCACGGCGCTGCATCTCGTGCAGCAGCGTGACCAGGATGCGCGCGCCGGACGCACCGATCGGGTGCCCGATGGCGATGGCGCCGCCGTTCACGTTGACCTTGGCCGGGTCGATGTCCAGTGCCTTGTTGACGGCGCACGCTTGGGCGGCGAAGGCTTCGTTGAGCTCGAACAGGTCGACGTCGGAAGCCTTCCAGCCGGCGCGCTGCAGCGCCTTCTTGGTGGCCGACACCGGGCCCATGCCCATGACCTTGGGGTCCAGGCCGGTGGTGCCGAAGGCCTTGATCGTGGCCAGCGGCTTGAGGCCCAGCTCCTTGGCCTTCTTCGCGCTCATGACCACCACCGCCGCCGCGCCGTCGTTGAGGCCGGAGGCGTTGCCCGCGGTGACCGAGCCTGCCTTGTCGAAAGCGGGGCGCAGTCCAGCCAGCGCCTCGGCGCTCGTCTTCTTGTTGATGAACTCATCCGCGCTGAACTGGACCGGGTCGCCTTTCTTCTGCGGGATGGACACGGACACGATCTCGTCCTTGAACTTGCCCGCGTCCTGGGCGGCGGCGGCCTTCTGCTGGCTGCCCAGCGCCAGCGCATCCTGCGCGGCGCGGTCGATGCCCTGTTCCTTGGCGACGTTCTCGGCCGTCACGCCCATGTGGTACTGGTTGTAGACGTCCCAGAGGCCGTCCACGATCATCGTGTCCTGCATCTTCCAGTCGCCCATGCGCTGGCCGTCGCGCGAACCCATCAGCACGTGCGGCGCGGCGCTCATGTTCTCCTGGCCGCCGGCCACCACGATCTCGGCATCGCCCCAGGCCACGGCCTGCGCGGCGAGCATCACGGCCTTCAGGCCGGAGCCGCAGACGGCATTGATCGTGAGCCCCGGCACCTCCTTGGGCAGGCCGGCCTTCAGCAGCGCCTGGCGCGCCGGGTTCTGGCCGGCGCCGGCCGCCAGCACCTGGCCCATGATGACTTCGCCCACCTGCGCCGGGTCGACCTTGGCGCGCGCGAGCGCCTCCTTGATCACGATCGAGCCCAGTTCGGTGGCCGGGATCTTGGCGAGCGAGCCGCCGAACTTGCCGACGGGGGTGCGCACGGCGGAAACGATGACGATGTCTTCCATGATGAACTCCAAAGGACTGGGGACGAGGGTGATCTGTCGGGTGTCCCGCGCCCTCCGGGCGCGGGACGGGGTGGGAACGCTCAGGCCTTCGCCTTGACGTAGCGGCCGGGCGCCGGCTCGATGGCCTTGTACTTCGCGCCCTTGCCGTAGGTCTTGGGCGCGGGGATCTGCTTGCCGCCGTGCGGCTTGAGCCAGGCTGTCCAGTCGGTCCACCAGCTGCCGGGATGTTCCTTGCTGCCGGCCAGCCATTGCTCGTAGGTCGCGGGCAGCTTGTCGTTGGTCCAGTAGGAACGCTTGTTCTTCGAGGGCGGGTTGATCACGCCGGCGATGTGGCCCGAGGCGCCCATCACGAAGCGCTTCTTGCCGGGCAGGTGCTGCACCGAGGCATAGGCGCCGGGGGCCGGCACGATGTGGTCCTCGCGCGAGCCGTACAGGTACACCGGGATGTCCACCTTCGACAGGTCCACCTTTTCCCCGCACACCGTCACCTTGCCCGGCTTCACCAGGTTGTTCTCCAGGTAGGTGTTGCGCAGGTACCAGGCATACATGGGGCCCGGCAGGTTGGTGGAATCGCTGTTCCAGTACAGCAGGTCGAAGGGCGGCGGCGTCTCGCCCTTGAGGTAGTTGCCGACCACGTAGTTCCACACGAGGTCGTTCGGGCGCAGGAAGCTGAAGGTGGACGCGAGCTCCTTGCCCTTGAGCATGCCCTTGCTGCCCATGGTCCGCTCGCGGTACTGCACGGAGTGCTCGTCGATGAAGACGTCCAGCACGCCGGAATCGGAGAAGTCCAGCAGCGTGGTGAGGAAGGTGGCCGACTGCACGGGCTTTTTCTTGCGCGCGGCCAGCACGGACAGCGCGGTCCCCAGGAGCGTGCCGCCCACGCAGAACCCAAGTGCGTTGATCGTCTTGGCGCCCGTGATGTCCTGCACCGTTTCGATCGCGCGGATCACGCCATCGCCGATGTAGTCGTTCCAGCCCTTGTCCTCCATCGAGGCATCGGGGTTGCGCCAGCTCACGAGGAAGGTGCGGTGGCCCTGCTCCGACAGGTAACGCACGAGGGAGTTCTCGGGCTGCAGGTCGAGGATGTAGAACTTGTTGATGCAGGGCGGCACGACCAGGAACGGGCGCTCGTACACCTGCTTGGTGAGCGGCTTGTATTCGACCAGCTGGAACAGCTCGTTCTCGAACACCACCGCGCCTTCGGTGGTGGCGACGTTGCGGCCCACCTCGAACGCGCTCTCGTCCGTCATGGAAACGTGGCCCTGCTGCAGGTCGGCCAGCAGGTTCTGCATGCCGCGCGCGATGCTCTCGCCCTTGGTCTCGATCGCCTTCTGCTGCGCCTCGGCATTCAGCGCCATGAAGTTGCTCGGCGCCGAGGCGGCGAGCCACTGTTCGACGGCGAAGCGCAGGCGGGTCTTGACCTTGGGGTCGGCATCCGCCGCTTCGGCCAGCCCGAGCAAGGTGCGCGCGTTCAGGAGATAGACCGCGGCGGAGAACGCGGCGACCGGGTTGCGCGCCCAGGCATCACCGGCGAAGCGCTTGTCGCCCTTGGGTGCCTGGCCCAGGCCCTGGTTCCACAGCTCGCTCGCCTCGCGCACATAGGCCTGCTGCAGTTCGATCAGCTTGTCAGGCTGGAAGCTGAGGCTGGTCAGCGGGCCCGCGCCCTGCTGCATGGTTTGCACGGCTTGCGCCCACTGCTTGCCGATGCCGTCCTGGAACTGGCGGGCCTGCGCGGCCCAGTCCACGTCAGAATGCATGACGTTGTCTCCTATAGTCTTATTCGGGGTTTCCCGGAGTATCCCATTTTCAATGTTGCACCGCAACATTCAACGAAGCGCGGCAGCATGAATCTCGTCGTCGTCGGCTGGCTATACGTCGCGCTCATGATGGCCGTCGCCGAGGCCAATCACCCCAATGGCACACTTCTCGGTGCGGTCTTTACCTTCCTGCTCTACGGGGCCGGACCGGCGGCACTGATGTGGTACCTCCTCGGCCATGGCAAGCGGCGCGCGGCGCGGCAGCGCGCGGAGGCGCAGCAGCCCTCAGCCGCGCCAGATGCTCGCGGCGAAGCGCCCGCTGACGCGGTCCCGCCGGTGCGAAAAGAACCTTGAGGGATTGCTGACCGTGCACCAGGCGGCACTGCCGTCGTTGCCGTGGATCGCGCGCACGCCCAGTGCGGCAAGGCGGGTGCGGGCGAGTCCGGGAAGGTCGGCAAGGTACTTGCCTTGCGCGTGAGGACGGAACAGCGCGCCTGCCGCGGCGTCGTCGCTCACGAATGCCGCGCGCACCTCCGGCCCCACCTCGAAGGCCGCGGGACCGATGCAAGGCCCCAGCCAGGCGGACAGTTCGCCTGCGCCGCCCGCGGCCATCGCCGCATGCAAGGCTTCCAGCACGCCGCCGGCGAGGCCGCGCCAGCCGCAGTGGGCGGCACCCACGAACCGGCCCGCGCGGTCGCACACGAGCACGGGCAGGCAGTCGGCCACCATCATCGTGCACGCGATGCCGCGCTCGTCCGTCCAGCACGCATCCGCCTCGGTGCCGTCCGGCGCGTCCGCGTCCACGCGCACCACGCCGCGGCCGTGCACCTGCTTCAGGAAGACGGGCCGCGCACCGAGTTCCTGCGCATGACGGCGCCGGTTCTCCGCGACCGCCAGCGGATCGTCGCCCACATGGTCCCCCAGGTTCAAGGTGTCCCAGGGCGCGGCCGACACGCCGCCCGCACGCTCGCTGCACCACGAGCGCACGCCCGCGGGCAAGGGCCATTCGGGTCGCATCGCTTCAGGCCTCGTTGTCGGGGCAACTGGAAGGCTGCGCCTTCTGGAACGCCGGGTGCTGCATGCATGCATCGAAAGCGGCCATGGTCCGCGTCAGGCCGCTGAAATCGACGTCGAAGCGCTTGCCGTTGAAGACCTGCGGCACCAGGCAGCAGTCGGCGAGCGTGGGCGTGTTGCCGTAGCAATACGTGGAGGCCGGCAGGCGCTGCAGCTCCTTCTCGAACAGTTCCAGGCCCGAGCGCACCCAGTGGCGGTACCAGGCGTTCTTCGCCTCCTCGCTCACCTGCAGCTCGCGCACGAGGTACTTGAGCACGCGCAGGTTGTTCAGCGGATGGATCTCGCAGGCGATCAGCTGCGCCAGGGCGCGCACGTGGGCGCGGCCGAGGGCATCCCCCGGCAGCAGCGGCGGCTGCGGCTGCGTTTCGTCGAGGTACTCGATGATGGCCATCGACTGGCTCAGGAGCTCGCCGCCGTCCGTTTCCAGCGTCGGCACGAGCCCGGAGGCCGACACCGCGGCATAGCGCTCGCTCTTGTGCTCGCCCTTGACGAGGTGCACGGGAAGGTAGTCGTAGTCCAGGCCCTTGAGTTCCAGCGCGATGCGCACGCGGAAGGAAGCGGACGAGCGGAAATAGTTGTAGAGCTTCATGGTGGGAAGCATAAACAAGTCTCCCCTACACTGCGGCCAGAAAACCAAGGAGACAAGCATGCTGCATCCGCAGGCTCGCGCGCTGCTGCGCCTGATCGAGGAAAAGGGCGTGCCGGCCGTGCACACGCTCACGGCTGCGCAGGCCCGCGCCTATTACCTGGAGCGCCGCACCTTCACCCAGCCGGACCCGCCGGAGGTGGGCTCGGTGCGGGCCCTCGAGGCACCGGGACCGGCCGGCGCCATCCCGCTGCGCAGCTACCGGCCGTCCGGCGCCTCGCCCGAGGCGACGCTGCCGGTTCTGGTCTACTTCCACGGCGGCGGCTGGGTCATCGGTGACCTCGACACCCACGACGTGCTCTGCCGCCAGCTCGCGAACCAGGCGGCTTGCGCCGTCGTCGCCGTGGACTACCGCCTCGCGCCCGAACACCGCTTCCCGGCCGCGGCCGACGATGCGCTCGCCGCCACGCGCTGGGTGCACGCGAACGCCGCCGCGCTGAAGGTCGACCCGCGCCGCATCGCGGTCGGCGGCGACAGTGCAGGCGGCAACCTCGCCGCCGTGGTCGCACTCGCCGCGCGCGACGCGGGCGACCTGCCCATCGCCTTCCAGCTGCTGATCTATCCCGCGACCGACCAGCGCCGCGGCTGGCCCTCGCACACCAGCAACGCCGAGGGCTACCTGCTCACGCGCGACAGCATCCGCTACTACCACGACCACTACCTGGCCGCGGACGGTTCGCAGGACCTGGACTGGCGCGCCTCGCCCCTGCTGCATGCGGACCACGCCGGCCTGCCGCCCGCCTTCGTGCTCACCGCCGGCTACGACCCGCTGCGCGACGAAGGCCTGCAGTACGCGCACAAGCTCTCGGCGGCCGGGACGCGCGCGACGCAGGTCTGCTTCGAACGGCAGGTGCATGGCTTCGCCCTCATGGGCCGCGTGCTGGATGAAGCGAACGACGCGGTGCGGCTGTGCGCCGACCAGCTTCGGCAGGCCTTCGCCGCATGAAGGCCGAACAGAACGAACTGCTCACGCGCGTGGGCCCCGGCACGGCGTGCGGCGCCGTGCTGCGCCGCTACTGGCAACCCGTGGCGCTGCTCGACGAGTTCGATGCGCGGCTGGATCCGCGGATGGCGCAGCGGCCGGTGAAGGCGCTGCGCGTGCTGGGCCAGGACCTCGTGGTGTTCCGCGACGCCGGCGGCCGCTGGGGCCTCCTGGATCGCGACTGCCCCCACCGCGGCGCGGACCTCGCCTTCGGCCGCCACGAGGGCGACGGCCTGCGCTGCCCCTTCCACGGCTGGAAGTTCGACGCCACTGGCCGCTGCCTCGAAACCCCGGCGGAGCCCACCGGCAGCAAGCTGTGCGAACGAGTGCAGCAGCGCAGCTATCCGGTGCTGGAACGCAGCGGCGTCCTCTTCGCCTGGTTCGGCGAGGGGGCGCCGCCGCCTTTTCCGCAGGGCTTCGACTGCTTCGCCGCTCCCTCCACGCACACCTTCGCCTTCAAGGGCCTGTGGCACTGCAACTGGCTGCAGGCCTTCGAAGTGGGAATCGATCCGGCGCACCCTTCCTTCCTGCACCGTTTCCTGAACGACGATCCGCTGGACGCCGTGGGCGACAACGCCGCCGGCCGCCAGTTCCGCAGCGCCAGCGCCGGCGCGATCGCGGGCGAGAAGTGGCCCATGAGCCGCATCATGCGCGAGTTCCACCAGCCCGACATCTCCTTCGAGAACCGGCCCTGGGGCCTGCAGATCACGGCGCTGCGCGGCATGACGCAGGACCTCACGCACGTGCGCATCACGCAGGCGATCTTCCCGCATACCTTCGTGATCCCGCTGTCGGAGACGCTCACCATCACCCAGATGCACGTGCCGGTGGACGACGAGCACACCTACTGGTATTCCTTCTTCACCAGCTTCGCCGCTCCCGTGGACAAGGAAGCGATGCGCAGGCAGCGGCTGCAGTTCATCTCCCTGCCCGACTACATCCCGAAGTCCGGGCGCCACAACCACTGGGGCTTCGACGCGGACGAGCAGCGCAGCCGCACCTTCCTGGGCATGGGCGAGGAAGACATCAACGTGCACGACCAGTGGGCAGTGGAGAGCATGGGCGCCATCCAGGACCGCACGCGCGAGCACCTGGGCACCAGCGACAAGGTGATCATGGCCAACCGACGCCTGCTGCTCAAGGCGATCGAGTCCGTGCAGTCTGGCGCAACGGCGCCGGGGACGGCCGACGCCGGCCTCGCGCCGCAGATGCAAGGGCCCGACACCGTCGACGGCATCGCGCCTGCGGGTGCGTGGGCCGGCTGGTCCCAGGAGCGCATGCACGCCAAGCGCGCCGGCGCGCCCTGGGGCCGCGGCGCGCTCGCCGCCGCCTAGGCGCGCTCGGCGTGAGCAGCTTCGCGCGGCGCACCGGGCTGCACGAC
>NZ_JBYNTT010000032.1:0-24314 GCF_057784995.1 Ramlibacter sp. G4-7 | reverse complement strand
GGCCTTGCCGGCCTGGACTCACTTCTACAACTGGCACCGCCCCCACCACGGCATCAACCTGGTGTCACCCGTGTCTCGGCTCCCGATTCCTCGAAAGAACCTGTTGACACTTCACAGCTAGGCTGCCAGCAGCTGCGCCACCCGCTGCTGCAGCAGCTCCGGCTGCACCTGCTGCGCCGGCAGGGCCGGCCCCACGTGCAGCCCCACCCGATTGAACATGCCGCGCCGGAACGGGCGCACCATCGCGCCGTCCTTCTCGATGCGGCTGAAGAAGGAGCCCCACAGGTTCGTCAGCGCCATCGGCACCACCGGCGGAGACAGTCCTTCTTCCCGGGCGCGTTCGACGATCTTCATGATCCCGCCCTTGAACGGCTGCAGCTGCCCGTCGCGCGTGATCGAGCCCTCCGGGAAGATCGCGAGCAGGTCGCCCTCGCGCAGCACCTGCGCGGCGCGCTCGAAGGCCGCTTCGTACACGCCCGCATCTTCCTTCTGCGGGGCCACCGGGATGGCCTTGGCCAGGCGGAACACCCACCCCAGCACCGGCACCTGGAAGATGCGGTGGTCCATCATGAAGTAGATGGGCCGCGGGCTCGCAGCCATCAGCAGCACGGCGTCGACGAAGCTCACGTGGTTGCACGCGAGCACGGCGGGGCCGGCGACGGGGATGCTTTCCTCGCCGCGCACGCGGAAGCGGTAGACCATGTGGCTCAGCACCCAGGCCAGGAAGCGCAGCAGGTACTCCGGCACCAGCAGGAAGATGTAGGCGGCCACCAGCGCGTTGGCGATGCCGGTGAACAGGAAGACCTGCGGGATCGTCGCACCGGCGCCAAGCAGCGCGCCCGCGATCAGCGAGCTCGCGATCATGAACAGCGCGTTGAGGATGTTGTTCGCCGCGATGATGCGGGCACGGTGCGTGGGCTGCGCCCGCAGCTGGATCAATGCGTACATGGGCACCGAATAGAGGCCGGCAAACAGCGACAGCAGGACCAGGTCCGCCATCACGCGCCAGTGCGCCGGGATCGCCAGGAACTGCGCCACCGTGAGCGCGGCCGACGGCGGCAGCCCGCGCGCCGCGAAGTACAGGTCCACCGCGAACACCGTCATGCCGATGGCGCCCAGCGGCACCAGGCCGATGTCCACGTGCCGGCGCGACAGCATCTCGCACAGCAGCGAGCCGACGCCGATGCCGATGGAGAACACCACCAGGAGCAGGGAGGCGACCTGCTCGTTGCCGTGCAGCACCTCCTTGGCGAAGCTGGGGAACTGGCTGAGGAAGACCGCGCCGAAGAACCACATCCAGCTGATGCCCAGCAGCGAGCGGAACACCACCAGGTTGCCGTGCGCGAGCTTCAGGTTGCGCCAGGTCTCGGTGAACGGGTTCCAGTTGATGCGCAGGCCGGAGTCGGTCGAGGGCGACGCCGGAATGAATTGCGCGGCCAGCCGGCCGGCCAGCGCGAGCGCGATGCAGCACGCGCCCACCCAGTGCGCGCCCACCTGCGGCACGGCGATGAGCAAGCCCCCGGCCACGTTGCCCAGCAGGATGGCGACGAAGGTGCCCATCTCCACCATGCCGTTGCCGCCGGTGAGCTCGCGCTCGCCCAGGTGCTGCGGCAGGTAGGCGAACTTCACGGGGCCGAACAAGGTCGAGTGCAGGCCCATGAGGAAGGTGCACGCGAGCAGGATCGTCACGTTGGCGGCGAAGAAGCCGGCCGCGGCCAGCACCATGATCGCGACCTCCAGCCACTTGACGAAGCGGATCAGGCTGCGCTTGTCGTACTTGTCCGCGAGCTGGCCGCTGGTGGCGGAGAACAGCAGGAAGGGCAGGATGAACAGCGCGCCGATCACCAGCCCCGCCATCGCAGGCGGCAGCCAGGCCACCTGCAGCTGGTAGGTGACCATCACGGTGAATGCGAACTTGAACAGGTTGTCGTTGGCCGCGCCGGCGAACTGCGTCCAGAAGAAGGGCGCGAAGCGCCGCTGCTTGAGCAGTGCGAACTGGTTCGGGTGCGCGTGCGCTTGCGCCGGCGCGACCGCTTCTTCGGCAACGAAGGTGCTCATTCGCCTTTTCTCCTCCGCTGCGGATCATGGACCATGCCCGGTCCGGCGGCCATAGTGCGCGCGCGGGCAGCCGGCGAGTGGTGCCAAACTGCCGGCCAAGAGGCGCGAACGCCACACGCTGGTGCTGGCGATGCGTGACCGGGAGTTCGGCGCCTTCCGGCCGGTGCGCCGCCGCTAGCGGAACACCGTGAGCACGCCGGTGTAGCCGTACAGGTGCGTGCGGGCGATCTCGCCGCCGGCGAAGAAGCCCACCAGCGGCACGTCGCCGAGCGCCCGCCGCACCACCTGCAGTTCCGCGCTGGGGCCACCGAAGTGCGGGCCGCCGCGGCCGGCGCAGCTCACGTACACCGCGCCGGCGATCTGGCGCGCGGGGTTGGGCGCGCTGGCCGCCTCGGACGAGGCCAGCGCGCTGGCAACGGCAAGCGACAGCTCCTCCGGCTCCAGCTCCTCGCGGATCTCCGAGCAGATGCGCACCAGGTCGGCACGCGCGGCTTCCACGTTGCGGCGGCAGAACGCCAGCTGCATGCCTTCGTCCACGCGCTCGGCGATGGCCACGCCGCGCCGGTTCGGATCGAGCCCGATGATGTGGCGCACCACCACGTCGGCGCCGAAGTTGCCGGTGCGGCTCACCACGTCCTCGGACGCCTGCGTGAGGCCGACCAGCGTCTGGCGCAAGGCGGCGATGGCGGACTGCGGCGCGTCCAGCGTGAGGTTCAGGTCCTCCAGCAGCACGTCCAGCGCCGGCTCGCCATCGAGCTGCGTGACGAGGTTGCCGTCGGCGCCGGTGATGCGGCGGGCCGGCGCGACCGGCTGGCAGCCTTGCGTGACGCGCGAGACCAGCTGCACGCCCTCGCCGAAGGCGACGCCCGACAGGCCGCCGGTGAACACGCCGCCCGCCTTGCCGTGGCCGCGCAGGTTGCCGTTGCCGCCGATGGCGAACTGCACGACCTCGGAACGGCTGGACGCCAGCCCGCCGAACAGGTAGCCGGTCGCCGTGCGGTCCGCCATTTCCGCGATCAGGTCGGCCAGCTCCGGCGTTCCCGCATCGGCGTGGACGAGCGCCGTGTGCGGCCGGAAGCTGGCCGGCAGCGGCGAGACGCCCGAGAAGACGCGGTACTGGTCCGAAGGCACGGCGCACAGCATCACCGCGAGCGCCGGCTCGTCGAAGTACTCCACGTTGGACGAAGCGATGCCCACGCCGACGGTGCCGGACCAGTCGGTCACCGTGGGCAGTTCAGCGCTGAAGTGATCCAGGATCGCTTGCGCCGAGCCTGCATAGTGGTCGGTGATGTACAGCAGCCCCAGCGTGGGGTTGGCCGCGTAGCCGTGCAGCGTCATTTGCGCGCGCAGCTGCGCCAGCACGAGGCCGGCGGCCAGCTCCCATTGCGGATGCGTGGCGTGGCCGAACGGGAACAGGCGCATGGGGAACTCCTACGACGCCGGCGCGCGCTTGCCCGCGCTCTTGCGGGCGGCGCCCTTCCTGGCCGCCTTGCGCGCCGGCTTGGCGGCGGCGGGAGCCACGCTCTTTGCGCTCTCCACGCTGGCCTTCTGGGCCACGTCCTTCATCGCATTGACGGCAATTTCCTGGAACTGCTGCGTGAGCGCGCCCCACCATTGCAGCGGGTCCACCGGTGCTGCGCCGCCACCGGCATCCCCGTTGCCCCTGGCTGCCTTGGGCCTGGGTGCCTCGCCCGCGGCCTCGCCCTTGCCAGGGGTGGCCACGTCTGCCGGCGCCGGCTTCTGGGCGGCGGCGGCCGCCTTCTCCGCCGGCTTGACCTTGAGCGCATTGGCGACCTCGCCCATGCTGAAGTTCATGCCTTGCAAGGTGGCGAGCGTCATCTTCTGCACTTCCAGGGCCTGGATCGTGGCTGCCAGCGCCTTGCCGTTCTGGTCCAGCCAGAAGTGCACTGCCTTCAGTTCCTGGATGCGCTTGTCCAGTTCCTCCACGTTCAGCGTGGGCGCGATCCAGTTGGACAGGCTCGGCAGCTGCGGCAGCGACGCGCCCTTCGCAAGGCTCTGCAGGAAGTCGAAACCCGGGACCAGCTTGGCAAAGCCGTAGTTCGTGTTGTCACTCATGGCGCGCTCCTCTGGGTGCTTTGGCCGTGAGCTTAACCCCAGTTCCCGGCAAGGGGTTAGTGCTTGTGCGCCGTCGGTGCGGCGAGCGCGATCGGGACGTTCACCGGCAGCTTGCGCTCCTTGCCCTGGCCGTCGCGGAAGCGTAGGGTCATTGCGACGCTGCTGCCGGGCTTGAAAGGCGCCTTGAGGTCCATCAGCATGAAGTGGTAGCCGCCCGGGCCGAGCTGCAGCGGCTGGCCCGCGGCCAGCGGCAGCGTCTCAACGGCACTCATCTTCATCACGTCCCCGACCATCTTCATCTGGTGGATTTCCACGATGCCCGCCGCCGGTGTCTCCGCCCCCAGCAGCGTGAGCGGCTCGCGCGCGGTAAGCGTCATGAAGGCGCCGGTGGAGTCCTGGCCGGCCACCGTGCCGCGGGCCCAGGCGCCCTGGATGGCCACGGGCGCGGGCGCCCCGGCATGGGCAGCAAAGGCGCAGGCGAGCAGCAGGGAGGCGAACGCGGTCTTCATGCCGGGATTATCCCCGCCGCCGCACCTCAGAAGCTGGGCGGCCGTCTTTCCCGCAAGGAGGCCAGGCCTTCGTGCACGTCGGGCCCGCCGAAGCCCATGAACTCCAGCGCGAGGGAGGTGTCGAAGTTCGGGCCCGCCTGGCGCAGCCAGTTGTTCAGGGCGTACTTGGTCCAGCGGATCGCGCTCTGGCTGCCCTGCGCGAGCCGGTCGGCGATGTCGTAGGCCCTGGGCAGCAGCTGGTCGGCGTCCACCGCCAGCGAGACCAGGCCGATGCGTTCGGCCTCTTCGCCGCTGACGGGCTCGCACAGCAGCAGGTAGTACTTGGCCTTGGCCATGCCGCACAGCAAGGGCCACACGATGGCCGCGTGGTCGCCCGCCGCGACGCCCAGGCGCGTGTGGCCGTCGACGATCTTCGCGTCGCGCGCCGCCACGGAGATGTCCGCAAGCAGGCCGGCCACCAGCCCCGCACCCACCGCCGGCCCGTGCAGCGCGCTCACGATGGGCTTGTCGCAGTTGATCACGTTGTAGACCAGGTCGCGCGCCTCCTTCCACACGCGCGAGCGCGTCTCGAAGTCGTTGGCCATGTCCTGCACCAGCGCGAGGTCGCCGCCGCCGGAAAAGCCCAGGCCTTCGCCGCGCAGCACGGCGCAGCGCACGCTGTCGTCGGCGCCCACGTCGCGCCAGATCTCGGCCAGCTCGCGGTGGCCCGCGTGCCCCGCCGTCGGCAGCTTGCCGTTGGCCGCCTTCATCTGGATGTCGAGCACCGTGTCGCCGGGGCCGCGGCGCGCGATGTTGAGGGTGTCGTAGCGGCTGTAGTCGATGGTCATGGCCTGGCCTGCGAAGGAGGAAAGGGGATGCGCTGCACGTCGAAGCCGCGGCCCTGCAACAGCCCTTGCAGGGCCTGCGGGCCCGTCATGTGCAAGGCGCCGACGGCGGCAAAGACGCGCCGGCCCTGCGCGTGCAGCGCGGCCAGCCGGTCGGCCAGGGGGCCGTTGCGCTCGTCGTTCAGGCGCTGCAGGTAGCGGCGCTCCTCGGGCGTGTCCATGCACCGGCACCAGTCGGGATAGGTGGCGAGCGCGCGCTCGTCGCCATCGGCCCAGGCCTGCAGCAGGCGGCGCATCACGGTGCGGCCTTCGCCGGATTCGATCTCGGCCAGCGACTGCGCCAGCAGGACGCGCTCGTCGGCTTCGGTGGCGGGCGTGAGCGCGGCCACTTGCGAGGCGGGCGTTTCCAGTCCCACGACCGGCGTGCCCAGGGATCCGGCCATGCCCCAGAGGATGGCGTCGACGGCGAGCTCGGGATGGAAGCCATCGCGCCGCGTCTGGTACAGGCTCAGGCTCGTGACCTGCAGGATGGGCCGCATCGCCGCGAACCCGGCGGTGGGCACGCATTCGCGCACGGCGGCACGGGCGATGCGGGGTCCCAGCCCGGCCAGCACGCGCTCGTTGCGCGCGACGTCACCCGGCGCGGTGAACACCTGGGCCAGCGCCGGATCGCCGGGGTCGAGTTCCAGGGCCAGCAGTTCGCTGTCGCGCAAGGCGCGCTCCACGGTCGGCCCCGGGACCACCCACTCGGGACGGCTCACGTGCACGGTGCCGTACAGGTAGGAGCTGCGGCCATCCCGCGTGAGCCGCCACAGGAAGCCACGGTCGCGCACGTCCGCGCGCAGCTGTTCGGGGCGCAGATTGTCGAGAGTGGGCGCCGGCGGCGGGCAAGAAGTCTGCGCGTGGGCCAGGCCCGCCCCGAGCAGCAGGCACAATGCGAATCCAGCACGAACCAAGGAAGAAGGCAGCCCCATGGCCGGGCATTGTGCGCCAGCCCTGGCGTAGGAAAACTCTTACCCCGTGCGGTGTCCAGCCGGTCTGGCGGGGCGCACCCGGCTTTGCTACGGTCACGCTGCATGACGCTCGTGGAGATCCTCCATCCCTCCTGCGCCCTGTTCCTGGATTTCGACGGGACCATGGTCGACATCGCACCACAGCCCGACGCCGTGCACGTGCCCGGGCCCCTTCTTGCCGTGCTGCGGGAGGTCCATGCCTACCTGCACGGTGCCGTCGCGGTCATCTCCGGGCGCCCGATCGCCCAGATCGATGCCTACCTCGAGCCGGTGAAGCTGGCGGTCGCCGGCGTGCACGGCACGGAGCGGCGCGGTGCCGACGGCCAGGTGCACCTGCTGAACACGCACCCGCTGGACCATGTCGAGGACGCGGCCCGTGAACTCGCCGCCCTGCACCCGGGCCTGCTGGTGGAAAACAAGCGCGGCTCGCTGGCGCTGCACTACCGCCAATCCCCGGAACTGGAGGGCGTGTGCGTCAGGGCCATGCAGCACGCGGTCGACGAGTCGCCCGGACTCACCCTTTTGCGCGGCAAGATGGTGGTCGAGGCCAAGCCCGGCGGTGCGAGCAAGGGGCGGGCGATCGAGGACTTCCTCGCGGAGCCGCCTTTTGCCGGCCGCACGCCGGTGTTCATCGGCGACGACGTCACCGACGAGGTCGGCTTCTCCACGGTGCAGCGCCTGGGCGGCCTGGGGATCAAGGTGGGCGAAGGGGCCACGGTCGCGTGGCAGCGCGTGGCCGATCCGACGACGCTGCGAAAAGAACTGGAGGCGGCCCTGGCCGCCCGTACAACGAGAACCGCATGAACAACAAGCCCAACCTGGTGACGCCGAACTCCCTGCAGGTCGGCATGATCGGCAACTGCGCCTACAGCGCGCTCATCGACCAGCAGTCGCGCATCGTCTGGTGCTGCCTGCCGCGCTTCGACGGCGACCCGGTGTTCAATGCGATCCTCGACCCCAGCGAGAACGGCAGCATGTGGGCCTTCGAACTGGAGGACTACGAGCGCACCGAGCAGGCCTACGAGCCCAACACGGCGGTGCTGCGCACCCGCATGTACGACCGCAAGGGCCAGGGCATCGAGGTCACCGACCTGGCGCCCCGGTTCTGGAGCCGCGGCCGCACCTTCCGCCCGCTCACGCTGGTGCGCCGCGTCAAGGTGATTTCCGGCTCGCCGCGCATGCGCGTGCTGCTGCGGCCGAAGTTCGACTGGGGCCGGGCCAAGCCCACGGTGACCCAGGGCAGCACGCACATCCGCTACGTCTCGGGCAACAACACCCTGCGGGTGAACACCGACGCGCCGATCTCGTACGTGCTGGCGGAAACCTTCTTCGTGGTCGACCGGCCCATGAACTTCATCATGGGCCCGGACGAGACCCTGGCCGGCGGCATCGAGGACACCGCCCGCCTGTTCGAGCAGGAGACGGTGGCCTACTGGAAGCAGTGGACCCGCGCGCTGTCGCTGCCGCTGGAGTGGCAGGACGCCGTGATCCGCGCGGCCATCACGCTCAAGCTCTCGCTGTTCGAGGACACCGGCGCGATCGTCGCGGCGATGACCACCAGCATCCCGGAGGCGCCCGGCAGCGGCCGCAACTGGGACTACCGCTACTGCTGGCTGCGGGACGCCTTCTTCGTCGTGCGGGCCCTGAACTCCATCTCGGAAGTGGCGACGATGGAGGAGTACCTGCGCTGGCTGATGAACGTGGTGATCCGCTCCGGCGGCGGCCACATCCAGCCTCTGTACGGCATCGGGCAGGAGGAGAAACTGCCCGAGTTCATCCTCGACCACCTGCCCGGCTACCGGGGCTACGGTCCCGTGCGCGTCGGCAACCAGGCGCAGGAACACTTCCAGCACGACGTGTACGGCAACATCCTGCTGGGCGCGGCGCAGGCGTTCCACGACCACCGCCTGCTCAAGCGGGCCGGCCGCGCGGAGTTCGCGCACATGGAAGCGGTGGGCGAGCAGGCCTTCAAGATCTACGACACGCCGGACGCCGGCATGTGGGAGCTGCGCACGCGCGCCCGCATCCACACCTCCTCGGCGCTCATGAGCTGGGCAGCGTGCGACCGCCTGGCCAAGATCGCGGCGACGCTGGGGCTGCCGGAGCGCATCCGCTACTGGCGCGAGCGCGCCGACGTCATCCGTTCGCGCATCCTCAAGGAGTCCTGGAGCGAGGAGCGCCAGGCCTTCGCGGAGAGCTTCGGCGGCCGCGACCTCGACGCCAGCGCGCTGCTCATGGCGGAGGTCAACATGATCGACCCGAACGACGCACGCTTCATCGCCACCGTCGACGCGCTGGACAAGTCGCTCTGCGACGGGCCCTACATGCGCCGCTACGAGGCGGCCGACGACTTCGGCAAGCCGGAGACCGCGTTCAACATCTGCACCTTCTGGCGCATCGACGCGCTGGCGCGCATCGGGCGCAAGGCGCAGGCGCGCGAGATCTTCGAGGTCATGCTCAAGAGCCGCAACCACCTGGGCCTGCTGTCCGAGGACACGCACCCCGTCACCGGTGAGATGTGGGGCAACTTCCCGCAGACCTATTCCATGGTGGGCACGATCAATGCAGCGGTTCGCTTGTCGGCGCCCTGGGACACGGTGATCTGACGGAGGGGCCATGAGCCGCCTGGTCGTCGTTTCCAACCGCATCGCCGACCCGCGCAAGACAGCCGCCGGGGGGCTGGCGGTGGCGCTCGCGGAGGTGCTGAACAACACCGGCGGCCTGTGGTTCGGCTGGAGCGGCCGCGTCGTCGACCACAGCGAGGACGACGACGTGCGGCTGCAGCAGGCCGGGCCGGTGAAGCTGGCGATGGTGGACCTCACCCAGGTCGACCACGACGCCTTCTACCTGGGCTACTCGAACGGCGTGCTCTGGCCGGTGTTCCATTACCGGCTGGACCTCGCCGACTTCGACGCCGGCTACATCGCGGGCTACCGGCGCGTGAACCAGCTGTTCGCGCGCAAGCTGTTGCCGCTGCTGCGCGAGGACGACGTGATCTGGGTGCACGACTACCACCTGATCCCGCTGGCGGCCGAACTGCGCGCGCTGGGCTGCACGCAGCGCATCGGCTTCTTCCTGCACATCCCGCTGCCGCCGCCGCTGATCCTGGCGGCCATCCCCGGCCACGACTGGCTGGTCCGTGCCCTGTTCGCCTACGACCTGGTCGGCTTCCAGAGCGAGTCCGACCTGGACCACTTCGCCCGCTACGTGGAGACCGAGGCGCACGCGCAGCGGCTGGAGGAAAAGCGCTGGCGCGCGTTCGGCCGCACGGTGCACGCGGGCGCCTTCCCGATCGGCATCGACGTCGAGGAATTCAAGCAGCTCGCGGCCGGCCCCGAAGCCGTGGAGATGTACGAGCGCATGAAGCGCGAGTACTACCGGCGCAAGCTGCTGGTGGGGGTCGACCGCCTGGATTACTCGAAGGGCCTGCCGCAGCGCCTGCGCGCCTTCCGCGAGTTCCTGGCGAAGAATCCGGAGCTGCGCTCCAGCGCCACGCTGATCCAGATCGCCTCGCCCAGCCGCGAGAACGTGGGGGCATACACCGACATCCTGCACGAGCTGGAAAGCCTGTGCGGCTCCATCAACGGCAACTTCGGCGAGCTGGACTGGATGCCGGTGCGCTACATCCATCGCACCGTGCCGCGCGCGCGCCTGCCCGGCCTGTACAAGGCCAGCCGCGTCGCGCTGGTCACGCCACTGCGCGATGGCATGAACCTCGTCGCCAAGGAATTCCTGGCGGCGCAGGACGAGGACGATCCCGGCGTGCTGGTGCTCTCGCGCTTCGCCGGGGCCGCGGAGCAGTTGCGGGAAGCGCTGCTGGTGAACCCCTACGACACCGAAGGCACCGCCACGGCCATCCTGCTGGCGCTGCAGATGCCGGTGGAGGAACGGCGCGAGCGGCACCAGGCGCTCATGCGCACGGTGCGCAAGTACGACGTGCATTGGTGGTGCGAGAGCTTCCTCGCCGCCCTGGACGAGGCGCGCGCGGAGGAAAAAGGCACTTCCTGGCTGCGGCTCTGAATCCACCGGCGCGTCTCCCGCGTATTGGCAGGTGAGCGGGCCGGATACGGCTCCTCTTCCGACAACTCAGGAGCGCACCATGCAACGTCAACGTCTTCTCGCGGCCGCCTGCGCCGCCACCGTCCTCGCCGCCTTCGCCGGCACCTCCTTCGCCGAAGGTTATGGCCACGGCGTCATGATCGACCAGAACGCCTCCGCGGCGGGCTCGACGGCCACCATGGGTGCGATGGGCACCAAGATGGTCGGCGGCGCGCCCATGTATCCCGGCAAGGACATCATCGACAACGCGGTCAATTCCAAGGACCACACCACGCTCGTCGCTGCCGTGAAGGCTGCGGGCCTGGTCGACACGCTCAAGGGCTCCGGACCGTTCACGGTGTTCGCGCCCACCAACAGCGCGTTCTCCATGCTGCCCGCCGGCACCGTCGATTCGCTGCTCAAGCCGGAGAACAAGGGCATGCTCACGCAGGTGCTGACCTACCACGTGGTGCCGGGGCGCATCGACGCGCAGGCGCTCGCGCAGCAGATCCAGGCCGGCGGCGGCAAGGCGATGCTGAAAACCGCCAGCGGCGGCACGCTCACGGCCACGATGCGCGGGCACGATGTCGTCGTCTGGGATGCCAAGGGCGGCTCCGCGGTGGTAACCACCAGCGACGTGTACCAGTCCAACGGCGTGATCCACGTCGTCGACCACGTGCTGCTCCCGGGCTAGCAGCAGGCCCCTAGAGCACCGTCGCGAGCAGCCCCGCGGCCCCGATCGCGAGCGCCGCCAGCGCGTCCCCCGCGATCAGGCCACCGCCAAAGAGCGAGGTCCCGCTCATGTCCTCGGGCAGGTCCTGCCGCTGGGTCCCGCGCGCCTGCACGAGGCCGGCGAGGATCCCGCCCGCCCCGAACCACAGCGAGGCCTGCAGCGGCAGGAAGCCGCCGAAGGACACGGCATACGGGGACGGCAGCAGGATGGCGTCGACGAGGAAGCTGCGCGGCTTGCAGCGCTTGCGCGCGACCTCGATCGCGAGTCCGATGGCCACGCCCACCAGGATGGCCGTGCGCTGGTACGGCTTGTCGTCGGTGAGGCTGCGCAGCACGCCCACGAACTTGTAGGTCATCGCGGAGGTCCACTCCGCCGGCTGCTCGCCGGCCTTGAGCACCGTCTGGTCCTGCAGCAGCACGGGGTAGGCCGCCATGAAGAGGCGCGCGAACACCACCGCCAGCACCGCGCCGACGAGGATGCCGAGGACCTGGTAGCGGAACTGCAGCACGCGCGGCGTGCCCAGGCGCCAGCCCGTGGAGCGGTCCTGCTGCATGTCGCAGGCCACGCTGGTGGATACGAGCAGCACCGCCCCGGCCATGAGCCCCACCGCGGGATCGGCCAGCCCGAGCAAGGCCATGACCACCACGGAGACCACGAAGGCGGAGGAGATCGGGTTGGAGTCGCTGATGCCCACCGAGATGCCGTTGACCATCGCGAACAGGAACACCAGCACGATCGCGAGCAGCTGGAAGAACACGGGCTGTCCGAGCAGGAAGTGCCCCGCGCCCACCGTGCCGGCCGCCCAGGCGAGGACCCAGGCCACCAGCCGTCCGCGGTGCACGCGGCGCCACCCGTCGAGCGGCGCCTGCGGCACGGCCTGCGCACGCGCGCGCGGCAGGGCGCGCCAGAAGATCAGCGCGAGGTCGACCGCCGCCGCGCCCATGATCAGGCCCAGGGCGATGAGGAAGGTGATCTTGCGAAAGGGATCGCCCGGCTCCAGCCAGCCGATGCGCACGAAAAAGGGCTGCAGCGCCCAGGCCAGCACGCCGCCCACGATCGCCGCGGTGCCTATGCGCGGGCCGACCACCAGTCCCGCACCGAGGGTGGAAGCGGAGAAATGGATGTTGCCCAGCCACGCGAGGCGGTTGGCGGCCAGCCCGGTGGCGAGGCCGGCCGCGACCCCGCCGCCCAGCCGCCCCAGCGAGCGGCGCAGCAGCAGCGGGTCGGTCAGCGCGCGCAGGATGTTCGCGACGGCGAGCCCCGAGGGGAAGGCGAGCTGCAGCCGGTCGACCAGCACCGGCGTGTACAACATGCCCACGCCGACACCGAACATGCCGATGCAGGTGAAATAGGCCACCAGCTTCCAGGCGGGGGGCTGCGGCAGTCCCATCCACACCATGGCCTGCACCAGCACGCCCATCGCGCTCATGCTGGCGACCGACGCGGCCGCGGTCTGGATGTAGTTCGCGCCGTGCCGCCCCGAGGCGCCGTAGCCCGCGGTGACGGCGGAGCCGAGCAGGCCCGCCAGCACCTGTCCGCCGACGAACACGCCCAGCGAGAAATTCATGTACGCCGCGGTCACGCCGGCCAGCGGCCCCAGCACCAGGATGCCGGTGGCGGCAAGCAGGAGGTGGTAGGCCCAGGAGCCCTCGGCGGGCAGCCAGGCCCAGCGCGGTGCGGCGGCCTTCATCGGGCCGCAGTATGCGGGACGCGGCTGTCCCGCGGGGAAGCGCTCAGGCGGGGTCGGACGACATCAGCCACTCCATCGCGTCCTCGTAGTCGAGGAAGGCGCGGATGCGGGAGAAGCCGTAGCTCGCCGCGAGCAGGGTGAAGAAGCGCGCGTTGTCGAAACGCTCGCGCGGGCACAGCACCGCCGTGCGGCGCAGGAAGGTGTGGCGAAAGCCGATGAGGCTGCCGGCCAGTTCGTGCAGATCCTCGGCGCTCAGGCGGCCGACGACGTTGCGGATGTCGATGAGCACCTCGTACGTCTCCAGCGGGGCGGCGGCGGCGGCCACCTGCGCCAGCAGGGCCTTGCCCATGGCGAGGTCGACCTGGCCGTCCGTGCTCACCCGCAGGAAGTCCGGCGGCTGGATCACGCGGACGTTGATGCTCATGGCCGGATTGTTCCGGCCGTCCGTGCACGGGCGCATTGGACGAAGGTCCGATGCCCCCGCGGACGCGATCAATCCAGCTTGACGCCGGCGGCCTGGATGATGGGACCCCAGCGCTTCGCCTCGGCCCGCGCCAGCGCCTTGAACTGCGCCGGCGTGCCGGGCAGGATCTCCATGCCGAAGTCCGCCGCGCGCTTGCGCACCTCGGGGCTGGCCAGGGCCTTGTTCAGCTCGCTGTTGAAGCGCGTGACGATCGCGTCCGGCAGGCCCGCCGGACCCAGCACGCCCTGGAAGGCGAAGACCTCCGTGTCGCGCACGCCGGACTCGGCCAGCGTCGGCACGTTCGGCAAGGCGGCGGCGCGCGCCGCGGAGCCGATGGCCAGCACGCGCACCTTGCCCGACTGCATCACGGACAGGCCGCCGGCCAGGTCCAGGAACATGCAGGGGACCTGCCCGCCCATCACGTCCTGCAGCGCGGGCGCCATGCCGCGGTAGGGAATGTGCGTGATGAAGGTGCCCGTGCGGTTCTTGAACAGCTCCATGGCCAGGTGGTGCGGCGAACCGTTGCCGGGCGAGCCGTAGTTCACCTTGCCGGGGTTGGCCTTGGCATGGGCGATGAACTCCTGCACCGTCTTCGCCGGGAAGGACGGGTGCACCACCAGCGCCAGCGGGAAGCGGCCGATCGCGCCCAGGTAGCTGAAGTCCTTCTCGGGGCTGAAGGGCAGCTTGCCGAACAGGTGCTCGTTGAAGGCGAGGATGGCGTTGTCCGCCGACATGACGGTGTAGCCGTCGGGTTTGGCGTGGGCAACCAGGTCGCCGCCGATGTTGGTGGCGGCGCCGGGGCGGTTGTCGACCAGCACCTGCTGTCCGAGCGCGGGACGCAGCGCCTCGGCCACCGCCCGGGCGATCACGTCGGTGCCGCCGCCGGCGGGATACGGCACGATCCAGCGCACCGGCTGGTCGGGCCAGGATTGCGCCACCGCGGACAAGGGCGTGGCGAGCGCCGCGGCGGACGCGGCGAGGAAGTTTCTCCGTTGCATGCTTACTTCTCGGTGGGGGAATCCTGCGGGCCCGTGACGCGCTGCTCGATCGCGCCGAACACGCTCTGGCCGTCCTTGCCCTTCATCTCGATGCGGATCGTGTCGCCGAAACGCATGAATTCGGTGGAGGGCTTGCCGTCCTGGATGGTCTCGATCGCGCGCTTCTCGGCGATGCAGCTGTAGCCCTTGGGCCAGTCCATGCGGCCCTTGCCGTCGCTCACGCCCTTGTTGCTCACCGTGCCGGAGCCCACGATGCTGCCGGCGCGCACGTTGCGGGTCTTGGCGACGTGGGCGATCAGCTGGCCGAAGTGGAAGGTCATGTCCGGCCCGGCGTCGCACATGCCCACCTTGCGGCCGTTCCAGGCGCTTTGCAGCACGAGCTGGATGCGGCCGCCCTGCCACGCGTCGCCGAGTTCGTCGGGCGTCACCGCCACGGGACTGAACGCCGTCGCGGGCTTGCTCTGGAAGAAGCCGAAGCCCTTGGCCAGCTCGTTCGGGATCAGGTTGCGCAGGCTCCAGTCGTTGGCGATCATGAGCAGGCGCACGCCGTCCAGCGCCTGCTCCGGCGTCGCGCCCATGGGCACGTCGCCCGTGACGACCGCCACTTCGGCCTCGAAGTCGATACCCCAATCCTCGTTGAGGAAGTGCGCATCCTCCTGCGGTCCGAGGAAGTCGTCGCTGCCGCCCTGGTACATCAGGGGATCCTCGTAGAAGGTCTTGGGCACTTCGGCGTTGCGCGCCGCGCGCACCAGCTCCACGTGATTGAGGTAGGCCGAGCCGTCGGCCCACTGGTAGGCGCGCGGCAGCGGCGCCATGCACTGCGCGGGATCGAAGGGGAAGGCATGGCGCGCCTTGCCGCCGTTGAGGGTGTCGTACAGGTCCTGCAATTGGGGGGCGAGGAAATTCCAGTCGTCCAGGACCTGCTGCAGGCGGTGCGCGATGCCGGTCGCATAATGCGCCGACTGCAGGTCGCGCGAGACCACCACCAGCTGCCCGTCGCGCGAACCGTCCCTGTACGTTGCCAATTTCATCGATGGACCTCGGTTGGGGGATGCGCTAGAGTCCGCCCGGACCATTACGCATAGTGAAATGAATTTACCTAATCGTAATTCTAGCGGGTGCCGGGGATGAGCGCCGCAGGGGAGCGCGCAGGCATTCAATCGGTCGAGGTCGGCTTCGGTCTGCTGCAGGTGCTGGGCGCGGCGGACGGGCCGCTGATGCTGCGCGACCTGGCGCGGGCGGCGAACATGAGCGCCGCCAAGGCGCACCGCTACCTCGTGAGCTTCCAGCGCCTGCAACTGGTGGTGCAGGACGCGGCAAGCACGCGCTACGACCTCGGGCCGGCGGCGCTGAAGCTGGGGCTGGCGGCGCTGGAGCGGCTGGACGCGGTCAAGCTCGCCCGCGAGCGCGTGGCGCGCCTGATGGAGGAAATCGGCCACACCCTGGCCCTGGCCGTCTGGGGCAACCACGGACCGACCATCGTGCACTGGGAGGAATCCCCGTCGGCCGTCACGGTGAACCTGCGTTTGGGGGATGTGATGCCGCTGCTCACGTCCGCCACCGGCCAGTGCTTTGCCGCCTACGCACCCAAGGAGGCCATCGCTCCCATGCTGAAGGAGGAGATGGCGCGCGCGCAGAAGCAGGGCCGCACCGACGTGCCCGGCACCCTCGCGGAAGTGCGCGCCCTGCTGGAGCAGGTGCGCCAGCGCGGCGCCTCGCGCGTGGTCGACACGCTGCTGCCCGGCATCGTGGGTTTCTGCGTGCCGGTTTTCGATTCCGACGGCCACATGGCGCTGGGCATCGTGGCCCTGGGGCCCTCGGGAAGCTTCGACCCGGAGTGGGGCGGCGCGGTGGACGCCCCGCTGCGGCGCGTGGCGGCCCAGCTCTCGAGCGACCTGGGCCACCGCAAGTGAACCCTGGCCGGCACGGGCGGGCGCGGCAGCTGGTGCTGCTCACCGTCGCCGTGCTGGCCGTGCACCTGGCCGTGCTGCGACCGCACGCGCCCGTGCTGGCGCCGCAGCGGGAGGCGGCGACGCGTTTCCTCACGCGCAGCATCGCGGTGCCGCCGCCACCACCGGCCGCGCCGGTGCCCGTCGCGCAGGCTGCGCCTTCCCCGCCTGTGCCTGCGCGCTCCGCGCCGCCGCGCACCGGCCGGCCCGGCACCACCGGCAAGCCGCCCGCGGCGCCCCGCCCGGCGCCTGCCGGCAACCAGCCTGCGTCCTCGCCCTGGCCCGACGCGCTCACCGCCTGGCCGTCGGCGGTCCTGCACTACACGCTGGAGATCCGCACGCGCGGCGTCACCAGCACCGGCCAGGCACACCTGGACTGGCGGCAGGACGGCGCGCGCTACCAGGCGCGCCTGGAACTGGCGGCGGCGGGGCTGCGGCCACGGGTGCAGCAAAGCAGCGGCGCGATCGGTGCGCACGGCCTGGCGCCCGAACGTTTTTCGGACCGCTCGCGCGGGGAGCAGGCCACCCATTTCGACCCGGAGGGCGGCCGGGTCGTCTTCAGCAACAACCGGCCGCAGGCCGACTGGGTGGCGGGCATGCAGGACCGCCTCAGCGTGCTGCTGCAAGTCGCGATGCTCGCCGCGGCGCGGCCCGCGCAGCTGGTGCCCGGCGCACAGCTGGCCATTCCCACCGCGACCACCCGGGAAGCCGACGAGTGGTTGTTTCGCGTGGTCGGGGAGGAACGACTCGCACTGCCGGGCGGCGAGGTGCCCGCGCTCAAGCTGGAACGACCGCCGCGCCGGGAGTACGACCAGCGCATCGAACTGTGGCTGGCTCCCGGACAGGCTTACGCGCCCGTGCGCCTGCGTCTGACAAACCCGGACGGTGGCTCGGTCGATCAGCGCTGGTCCTCAACCGACAGGCCATGAGTCCGCGTCCACCTAAATTACGTCCATGGCCAATCCGGCCGGTGCCTGCGGGGAACCTCTTTGAGTGCCACACTTGAATCGGAGCCCGATGCAGCCAGCTAAAGGCAAAAGGAACGCTCATGCAAATGCTTTATGACTCCGATTCTTTCGTGGTGGTGCACCTGCAGGCCAATGAACCCGCCGAGGGCGAAACGCTGCCGAGCAGCGTGCGCCATGGCTTCGAGATCGTCGACAAGCGCTCCAACAAGGAGGTCTACCTCGACGGCACCTGGGCCGACGCCTTCCAGCGCCAGATCAACGCCTGGCAACTGAACACCCCCACGCAGGAAGAAGTGGAAGAGACGCTGGACGGCTATGCCGAGCTGGCCCAGAACCCTCTGGTCATCCACTGACGGGCACCGAATCCAAGGTTGAGCGCGGCTTCGGCCGCGTTTTTTTTAGCCCGGGGGACGCACGCGCCGGTACAGCGGCTCGACCAGCACCAGCACGGCCACGAGCCGGCAGACCTGGAAGGCGGTGACCACGGGAACGCCGAGCTGCAGCACCTTGGCGGTGATGGCCATCTCGGCAATGCCGCCGGGCGAGGTGGTCAGCACCAGGGTCGCCGGGTGCAGATGGGTTCCCCAGCTCAGCAGGAGCGCCACTGCCGCGCACAGGACGACCATGGCGAGGGTGCCCAGCGCCACGTCCAGCAGCCAGCGCGGCGCGGCACGCAGGAACTCGCGCTGGAAGCGCACACCCAGGCTGACGCCGATCAGCAACTGCGCCGCGTTGGTGAACTCGCGCGGCATCGCCGACCACTCGATCCCCGCCATCGTGATCCCCATGCTCACCAGCAGCGCGCCCATGAACCAGGGGTTCGCGCGGCCGGTGCGGGCCATGAGCCAGCCGCCCGCCGCCGTCAGCACGGCAAGCAGCGCCAGCCCGCGCCAGTCCACGAAGCGCGCGCCGGGCAGGCTGGTGTCGATGCCGTGCAGGCCGGAGTACTGGAAGGCGATCGGCACCACCAGCGTGACGATCACCAGCCGCACCGTGTGCGCCGCGGCCACCATGTCGCTGCGCCCGCCTTCGCGCTCGGCCAGCAGCGTCATCTCCGAGGCGCCGCCGATGGAGCCCGAGAAATAGGTGGTGGCCCAGGCGCTGCCCGCGCCGCCGTGCATGCGCCGGGCATGGCGCGCATGCAGCCAGCGGCCGAAGCCCCAGCCCAGGGCCAGCGCCCACACGATCGCCAGCAGGATCGCCCACCAGAGGCTGGCGACCAGCGCGGTGACCTGCGGCGTGAAGTACAGGCCCAGGGAGGTGGCGATCAGCCACTGGCCGGCGTTGCGCAAGGGCGGCCAGGTCCGCGTGGGCGCGCCGGCGATGGACGCCAGCGAGGTGGCCAGCGGGCCGATCATCCAGGGGAGCGGCGTACGCAACCAGGCGCACACGAGGGCGGCCGCCAGGGCCAGCAACAGCGTGCCGCCAGCGCGCAGGAACACGGACAAGGACATCGGGGGCGTAGTATCCCCGCATGCGCCTGAACCTCGCCGTTGCGGCCTGCGCCCTGCTCGCGGGCTGCGCGGCGGCCCCCGCCCTGCCCGATGTCGCCGGTGTCGACGCGCTCCTGATCGGCGAGCAGCATGACGCGAGCGCGCATCCCGGCCTGCACGAACGCTGGGTCGCGTCCCTCGCCGGGAACGGCCGCTTGGCCGCGGTGGCGCTGGAGATGGCGGAACGGGGAACGTCCACGGCGGGCCTGCCGGCCGGCGCCAGCGAGTCCGACGTGCAGCAAGCGCTGCGCTGGAACGCGCAAGGCTGGCCCTGGCCCCGCTACCGCCCGGCCGTGATGGCCGCCGTGCGCGCGGGGGTGCCCGTGCTGGGCGCCAACCTGCCGCGCGAGCAGCAGCGCGCCGCCATGCAGGACGTCAGCCTCGACCAGCTGCTGCCGGGGCCTGCGCTGAAGGCGCAGCAGCAGGCCGTGCGCCTGGGGCATTGCGAGATGCTGCCCGAAAGCCAGATCACGCCCATGACGCGCATCCAGATCGCACGCGACCGGGCGATGGCCGAAACGATCGCGGGCGCCCTTGCCCCCGGCAAGACCGTGGTGCTGCTCGCGGGCGCCGGCCACGTGCAGGAGGACGTCGGCGTGCCCCGGCACTTGCCGGCCACGGTACACGCCCAAACGCTGGCGCTGCCGGGGGAAGCGACCGGAAAGGACTACTGCGAGGAGTTCCGGCGGCAGTTGCCACCCCGGATGTCCTCCCGGCCCTGAGGAGCCTGCCCCGGACCCGATCCAGGGCGATCCATGCGGCGCCGGATCCGGTTCAGGCGTGCTTGCGGATCGAATCCGCCAGCGTGTTCACCAGCCGGTCGATGTGGCTCTTCTCCACGATGTACGGCGGGGCGATCACCAGCACGTCGCCGGCGGGGCGCACCAGCGCGCCCTTCTTGAAGCAGTCGATGAAGATGTCGTAGGCGCGCTTGCCCGGCGTGCCGGGAAGGCCCGTCAGCTCCACCGCCGCCGCCAGCCCCAGGCTGCGGATGCCGACCACGTTGGGCAGGCCCTTGAACGTGGAGTGGAAGGCGTCGCCCAGCACCTTGCCCATCTCGGCGGCGCGCGGGAACAGGCCTTCCTTCTGGTACAGGTCCAGCGTGGCGACTGCGGCGGCGCAGGCCACCGGGTGGCCCGAGTAGGTGTAGCCGTGGAAGAACTCGATGACGTGCTCCGGCGCGTCGGTCTTCATCATCTGCTCGTAGATCTTGTCGCGGCAGATCACGCCGCCCAGCGGGATCACGCCGTTGGTGACGCACTTGGCGAAGTTCAGCATGTCCGGCACGACGCCGTAGAAGTCCGCGCCGAAGTTAGTGCCCAGGCGGCCGAAGCCCGTGATCACCTCGTCGAAGATCAGCAGGATGCCGTGCTTGTCGCAGATCTCGCGCAGGCGCTTGAGGTAGCCCTTGGGCGGCAGGTACCAGCCGGCCGAACCGGCCACCGGCTCGACGATGATCGCTGCCACGTTGCTCGGGTCGTGCAGCGGCAGGAGGCGGTTCTCCAGCTCCGCGAGGAAGTCCTCCTTCGATTCCGGCTCCTGGTTGTGGATGTAGGCATTGGCCGGGTCGTGGATGAAACGCAGGTGGTCCACGCGCGGCAGCAGCGCCGTGCCGTACACCTTGCGGTTGGCCGGGATGCCGCCCACGCTCATGCCGCCGAAGCCGACGCCGTGGTAGCCCTTCTCGCGGCCGATGAAGACGTTGCGGTGGCCTTCGCCGCGGGCGCGGTGGTAGGCCAGCGCCACCTTCAGCGAGGTGTCCGCCGCCTCGGAGCCGGAGTTGCAGAACAGCACCTTGTTCAGGTCGCCGGGGGCCATCGCCGCGATCTTTTCCGCCGCGAGGAACGCCTGGTCGTTGCTGGCCTGGAAGGCCGTCGCGTAGTCGAGCGTGTCGAGCTGCTTCTTGATCGCCTCGTTGATGGGCTTGCGGTTGTGGCCCGCACCCACGCACCAGAGGCTGGAAATGCCGTCGACGACCTCGTGGCCGTCGTGCGTGGTGAAGGTCATGCCATCCGCGCGGGTGAACACGCGGGGTTCCTTGCGGAAGTGGCGGTTGGGCGTGAAGGGCAGCCAGTGGCTGTCCATGTTGAAGTCGTTGTAGGCCATGCGAGACTCCTGGTGGCGAGCCCCCATTCTGCACCGCTAGCGCAACGCGCCGAACACCTTGCCGAGGATCGCGCTGCCGGTGCCGACCGGGTCGCGGCGGATCTTCTTCTCCTCCTCGCCGATCATGAAGTAGAGGCCGTCGAGCGCCTTGCGCGTGACGTAGTGGTCCACGCTGGGATCCTCGGGCTGGTACAGGCCCAGGCCCTGCGCCTTGCCCGTGAGCCGGTCGTACTGCTTGACCAGGCCCACCTGCGAAGTCGCCTGGTGCACCGCCGGCAGGAAGCTGCCGGAGAGCGGCTCGCGCGTCTTGTCGGCGAAGAACTCCGTGACCGAGGTGTCGCCGCCGGTGAGGATCTTCTTGGCGTCGGCCACGCTCATGTTCTTCACGGCGTTGACCAGCAGGTTCTGCGCCATGGGCACCGCGGATTCGGCGGCGCGGTTCAGCGAGACCTCCAGGTCGTCCAGCTGCCGCCCCATGCCGAGGCTTCGCAGCAGCCTGGCGGCGTCGAGCAGCGCCTTGGGCAGCGGGATGTGGACTTGCGGGTTCGCGAGGAAGCCGTCGTGGCGACCGAGCAGCTTGACCGCGGCGGTCGCGCCGGTCTCCAGCGCCGTCTTCAAGCCGCGGCTGGCGTCCAGCTCGCTGATGCCGGCGAGTCCTTGTGGCCCGCCCTGGGCGGGCTGTCCGGGCGCGCCGCGCGGCCGGATGAAATCGTCCAGGAGCCCCTGGAGGCTCTGGCTGCGCGCCGGCGCGGCAAGCAGCAGGGCCGCCGGCAAGGCGGCGGAGAAGTGACGGCGTCGCATGGTCCCCAACGTTCGTTGTTCTGGCTGGGGCATCATGCCCATCCCCGCGCCGGGCCGTCAATCGCGCGCCTGCCACAATCGCAACATATGTCGGCAGCCTACATCCTCACCCTTTCCTGCCCGGACCGGCCCGGGATCGTCCACGCCGTCTCCGGCTTCCTGCTGGAGCGCGGGGGCAACATCGAGGAGGCGGCGCAGTACAACGACCATGCCACCGGCCTGTTCTTCATGCGGGTGCGCTTCGCCTGCGGGCAGCTGACGCAGGACGACCTGCGCCTGCAGCTGAAGCTGTTCGCCGAAGGCTTCCAGATGGACTGGAAGCTGCACGCCTCCACCCAGCCGATGAAGACCGTGATCTTCGTCAGCAGGGACGGCCACTGCCTGAACGACCTGCTGTTCCGGTGGAAGAGCGGCCTGCTGCCGCTGGACATCCGGGCCATCATCTCCAACCACCGCGACTTCTACCAGCTGGCCGCCAGCTACAACGTGCCTTTCCACCATATCGCGCTGACCGGCGCGACCAAGGCGCAGGCCGAGGCGCGCCAGTACGAAGTGATCGAGGCCGAAGGCGCGGAGCTGGTGATCCTGGCGCGCTACATGCAGATCCTGTCGGACGACCTGTGCCGCAAGCTCTCGGGCCGGGCGATCAACATCCACCACAGCTTCCTCCCCAGCTTCAAGGGCGCCAAGCCCTATTACCAGGCGCACGAGCGCGGCGTTAAGCTGATCGGAGCCACGGCGCACTACGTCACCGCGGATCTGGACGAAGGCCCGATCATCGAGCAGGACGTCGCCCGCGTGGACCACTCGTACTCGGTGGAGCACCTCACGGCCACGGGCCGAGACACGGAAAGCATGGTCCTGGCGCGCGCGGTGAAGTGGCACAGCGAACACCGCGTGCTGCTCAATGGCCACAAGACGGTGATCTTCAAGTGACGCGCCGCGTCCTCCCCGCGTAGGCGGGACCCACCCCCATGTCCGCGCCGCGCATCCCGCCCATCCAGTGCCTCGTCACCTTCGAGGCCCTGGCGCGGCTGCGCTCCGTCACGCAGGCGGCCGACGAACTGTTCGTCACGCCCAGCGCGGTGAGCCATCGGGTGCGCCAGCTCGAACAGATCCTGGGCGCCAAGCTGTTCGGCCGCGCCGATTTTTCGCTCACCACCGAAGGCAGCGAATACCTGGCGCACGTGCGCGAAGGGCTCGCGGTCCTCGGGCGTTTCCCGGGCCGGGATGCGACGGGCGGCAAGCGCAAGCTGCGCGTGGCGGTGACGCCCACCTTCGCGCGCTCCATGCTGATGCCGCGGCTGCGCGGCTTCATCGACGCCTACCCGGAAGTGGATCTCACGCTGCAGGTCTCCATCCCGCTGCTGGACGTGGTGGCGGAGGACGCGGACCTGATGATCCGTTTCGGCAGCGGCCGCTACGCCGACGTCGAGCACCTGTGCCTGCTCACGGACGAAGTCACGCCGCTCGCCTCGCCCGCGTACCTGCGCGAGCACGGGCCCTTCGACAGCCCCGAGGAGCTGCTCGCGGCAAAGTTGATCAGGAGCCCGCTGGAACCCTGGCGCACCTGGTTCCTCGCCCACGGGATCGACGCCCCCGAGCCGGCGGAAGGCTCCACCTTCAACGACATCGGGCTCATGTGCGACGCCGCGGCCCAGGGCCTGGGGATCGCGCTGGTGCGCCTGAAGCTGGGGCAGCCCTGGATGGACAACGGCAGCCTGGAGCGCCTGTCCCCGCGCAACGTGCCCAGCCCGCACGCCCACTACCTGTGTTGGCGAACCGGCACGATGGACCGCTGGGAGTGTGCAGCCTTCACGGACTGGCTGCGCCGCAGCCTCGCCTGAGCGCGGACGCTGCTAGATTCCGGAACATGGAAGCGGGACGGCGCAGGTTCAGGCTGGCGGTGGCGGCGGTGGCGACGCTGGTGGCGGGCGCCGCCGGCGCGCAGCGTGTCGCGCTGAATCCCGAGGACCTCTACGAGCGCATCGCCCCCAGCGTCTGGCTGGTCGAGACGCTGGACGAGGACGGCAAGGGCAGCCTGGGCAGCGCCGTGGTCATCGCGCCGACCGAGCTGATCACCAACTGCCACGTGGTGGGCAAGGCCAAGGTGATCGCGGTGTCGCACGGCGGGCCGCGCATCCGCGCCACCCTGCGCTACAAGGACCCGGAGCGCGACCTGTGCCAGCTCAGTGCCGCCGGCCTCGCCGCGCCGGTCGTGGAGATCGCCGAGGAAGCATCGCTGCGGGTGGGTTCCAAGCTGTATGCGATCGGCAACCCGAGCGGCATGACGCTGACCCTCAGCGACGGCCTGCTCTCGGGGCTGCGGCGCGACAAGGACGGCAAGCTGCAGGCGGTACAGACCACGGTGCCGATCTCGCCCGGCTCCAGCGGCGGCGGGCTCTTCGACGCCTACGGCCGCCTCGTGGGCATCGTCACCTTCTTCTTGAAGGACGCGCAGAACCTGAACTTCGCGCTGCCGTCGACGTGGATCGCGGAGCTGCCGCGGCGGGCGGGCGGCGACTACGTCGCGCGTGCCCCGGCGCCGCGCCCCGCGGTGCCGCCGCCGGCACCGCGCGCGGCGCCCGCTCCGGC
>NZ_JBYNTT010000031.1:0-30109 GCF_057784995.1 Ramlibacter sp. G4-7 | reverse complement strand
GTTCGAGCAGTTCCGCGTCGTCCACCATGTCGCACTTGTTCATGAACACGATGATGTAGGGCACGCCCACCTGGCGCGCCAGCAGGATGTGCTCGCGCGTCTGGGGCATCGGGCCGTCGGCCGCCGACACCACCAGGATGGCGCCGTCCATCTGGGCGGCGCCGGTGATCATGTTCTTGACGTAGTCGGCGTGGCCGGGGCAGTCCACGTGCGCGTAGTGGCGCGCCTTGGTCTCGTACTCCACGTGCGCGGTGTTGATCGTGATGCCGCGGGCCTTCTCTTCGGGGGCCGCGTCGATCTGGTCGTACGCCTTGGCTTCACCGCCGAACTTGGCCGACAACACGGTGGTGATCGCCGCCGTCAGGGTCGTCTTGCCATGGTCCACGTGGCCGATGGTGCCCACGTTGACGTGCGGCTTGGTCCGCTCGAACTTACCTTTTGCCATTTTTTCGACTCCGAAAAAAAACGATCACTAACCAACTGTTGGTGCCCTTGGCGGGAATCGGACCCGCGACCTCTCCCTTACCAAGGGAGTGCTCTACCACTGAGCCACAAGGGCGAAATTCTTTGCCGGTACCGCTGATGCGCCTCTGGAGCGGGAGACGGGAATCGAACCCGTGTCATTAGCTTGGAAGGCTAAGGTTCTACCATTGAACTACTCCCGCGTCGGGTGTCATTCAAGGCCGACCCAGGCGCCGTAACGGCTACCAGCTCACTCAAGACTCATCAATTCAACACACATCGCTGGTGGAGGAGGTTGGATTCGAACCAACGTAGGCGTAAGCCAACAGATTTACAGTCTGCCCCCTTTAGCCACTCGGGCACCCCTCCGCGAGGAACCGCAGACTATAGCACGGTTCACACACCCGATTCGGGCCGCCGCCCTGTGCTCCCCCCTCTGGCGACGGCTCTCGCGGACCCATTGCAAGCTGGTTGACAGCACGGCGGTGCGCTCTGTCACGCCTGCACGCACGGATGTTGCTACCGTCTCGTCATGAAGCTGGTCAATCTGGCCCTGCAGGGGGGCGGCTCCCACGGGGCATTCACGTGGGGCGTGCTGGACGCGCTCCTGGAAGACGGTCGCATCGATGTCGAGGGGCTCAGCGGCACCAGCGCAGGCGCGGTCAACGCGGTCGCGCTGGCGAGCGGCTGGGCCACCGGGCTGGCCAAGGGGCGCGATCCGCGCGAGGCGGCACGCGAGAAGCTGGCCGGCATCTGGTACCGCGTCAGCGCGCTGGGCAGCCTGGGCACGCTGCAGCAGCAGTTCACGCGCATGCTGTGGGGCGGGCTGCCGCCGGAGCTCTCGCCCGGCAACCTCATCGGCAACGCCTGGCGCGGGCTGCTCTCGCCCTACAACAGCAACCCGCTGGACATCAACCCGCTGCGCACGATGCTGGAAGAGGAGATCGACTTCCGCGCGGTCGCCGCGCTGAAGGACCTGAAGGTCTTCGTCTCCGCCACGCACGTCAACACCGGCAAGGCGGTGGTGTTCACGGGACACAAATTGGACGCGCGGGCGGTGCTGGCGTCGGCCTGCCTGCCCATGCTGTTCCAGGCCGTGGAGATCGACGGCGAGGCCTACTGGGACGGCGGCTACTCGGTGAATCCGGCGCTGTCGCCCCTGATCCAGGAATGCGGGGCGGCCGACCTGGTGCTGGTGCAGATCAACCCCTTGCAGCGCGAGCAGACGCCGCGCACGTCGCCGGAGATTCTCGACCGCATCAACGAGCTGACCTTCAATGCCAGCCTGCTGACCCAGATGCGCGCCATCGACTTCGTCAACCAGCTGCTGGCCGACGGGGCCGTCTCGCATTCCAGGTGCAAGACCGTGCGCGTCCACCGCGTCGACGGCGGCCCGGCGCTGGACGCGTTCCCGACTTCCAGCCGCGCTTCGGCCGACGGGGCGATGATCAACAAGCTCTTCGATGCGGGCCGGCAAGCCGGCAAGGAGTGGCTGGAACAGCACTACGAGGCGCTGGGCCACCGCAGCACCGTCGACATCCGGCGCGACTACCTCGACGACACGCGCATGGCCCTGCCCTACCCGGCGCGGACGGCGCCACGTTCCGTGGGCCGCGGCTTCCGCCCCTGGCTGGCGCGGCTGCTGGGCCAGTCGCGCGGCTAGAACACGCCTTGCACGCCGCGCGCCGCGAGCCAGTCGCGTGCCTCGCGAAAGCAGCCGCTGCCCAGGAAAGGCACGGGCGGGCGGCTGGCGGACAAGGGCGAGGGGTGGTTGGCGGCCAGCAGCAGCGCCTCGCGCCCGTATTGCGCGGCGTGCGCGCGGATCAGGTCCGACTTGGCCTGGGCGTGCGCGCCCCACAGCAGGTACACGCAAGGCGAGGCGGTCGCGGCGACCAGGGCCAGCAGGCGATCCGTCAACGCCTCCCAGCCCTTCTTCGCGTGGCTGGCGGGCTGCGCGTCTTCCACGGTCAGCACCGTGTTGAGCAGCAGCACGCCGGAACGCGCCCATCCAGCCAGCGAACCGGACGCGGGCGCGGTGCCCAGTTCCTTGAAGATGTTGCGCAGCGAGGGCGGGTGCTTCACGCCATCGGCGACCGAAAAGGCCAGGCCTTCCGCCTGGCCGGGGCCGTGGTACGGGTCCTGGCCCAGCACCACCGCGTGCACCGACTGCAGGGGGGTGAGCTCCAGGGCGCGCAAGGGATGCGGCGGATAGATGACCGCGCCGGCCGCCAGGCGTTCGCGCAGGAAGGCCGCGAGCCTGCGTCCTTCGGCGCTGCCCAGGAAATCGTCGACCGCGGGCCGCCAGCCCTCGGCCAGCGGCCACAGCTCCGGCGTCCAGGCGAGCAGGCGCGCCGGCTTCGCACCGGGCTCGAGTTCGGCCCAGGGCAGTTCGGCCTGCCCCATCTCAGGCCCCGAACAGCTCCGCGAGGGCTTCGCCCGGATCCCCGGCGCGCATGAAGGCCTCGCCCACGAGGAAGGCGTGCACGCCGGCGGAGCGCATCTTGTGCACGTCCCCGCGCTGCAGGATGCCCGACTCGGTGACCAGCAGCCGGTCGGGCGGCACGTCCTTCATCATGCCCAGCGTGGTGTCCAGGCTCACGTCGAAGGTGCGCAGGTCGCGGTTGTTGATGCCCACCAGCCGGGTCTTGAGCCGCAGGGCGCGCTGCAGTTCCTCGGCATCGTGCACTTCCACCAGGACGGCCATGTCGAGGCTGCGCGCGATCGCCTCGAGTTCCGCCATGCGCGCGTCGTCCAGGACGGCCGCAATCAGCAGGATGCAGTCGGCGCCCATCACGCGCGATTCGTACACCTGGTAGGGATCGACCAGGAAGTCCTTGCGCAGCACCGGCAGGTCGCAGGAAGCCCGCGCCTGCTTCAGGTAGTCGGGTTCGCCCTGGAAGAACTGCCGGTCCGTCAGCACCGACAGGCACGCGGCGCCGTGCTCGGCATAGCTCTGGGCGATGTCGGCCGGGATGAAGTCCTCGCGCAGCACGCCCTTGCTGGGGCTGGCCTTCTTCACCTCCGCGATCACGGCGGCCTGGCCGGCCGCGACCTTGGCGCGCAGCGCGCCTTCGAAGTCGCGGGTGAGCACGCGGCCGAACGCGTCCTCGCGCACCACCTCCAGCGGCCTTTTCTTCTTCGCCGCGGCTACCTCTTCGCGCTTGACCGCGACGATCTTGTCCAGGATGTCGCTCATCTCAGCTCCCGAGGGCTTTGGACACGCGCACCATCTCTTCCAGCTTCGCCTTCGCGGCCCCGCTCTCCAGCGCCGTGCGCGCCTTCGCGATGCCGTCCTGGATGCTGCCCGCCACGTTGGCGGCGTACAGCGCCGCGCCGGCATTGAGGATCACGATGTCGCGCGCGGCGCCGCGCTCGTTGTCCAGCACCTGGCGCATCACGGCCAGCGACTCCTGCGGCGTTCCGACCTTGAACGCGCGGTTGCTCGCCATCGGCAGGCCGAAGTCCTCCGGGTGGATCTCGTACTCGCTGATCTCGCCGTTCTTCAGCTCGCCCACTAGGGTGGCCGCGCCCAGGCTCACCTCGTCCATGCCGTCGCGGCCGTAGACGACCAGTGCGTGATCCGCGCCCAGGCGCTGCAGGGCCCGCACCTGGATGCCCACCAGGTCGGGGTGGAACACGCCCATCAGGATGTTCGGTGCACTGGCCGGATTGGTCAGCGGCCCCAGGATGTTGAAGATGGTGCGCACGCCCATCTCCTTGCGCACCGGCGCGACGTTCTTCATCGCCGGATGGTGGTTGGGCGCGAACATGAAGCCGATGCCCGTCTGCTGGATGCAGCGCGCGATCGCTTCGGGCGACAGGTTGATGTTCAGGCCCAGGGCCTCCAGCACGTCCGCGCTGCCGCTCTTGCTGGAGACACTGCGGCCGCCATGCTTGCTGACTTTCGCCCCCGCGGCGGCGGCCACGAACATCGAACACGTGGAGATGTTGAAGGTGTGCGAGCCGTCGCCGCCCGTGCCGACGATGTCCACCAGGTTGGTCTTGTCGGCCACGTTCACCTTGGTGGAGAACTCGCGCATCACCTGCGCCGCGGCGGTGATCTCGCCGATCGTCTCCTTCTTCACGCGCAGCCCGGTGACGATCGCCGCGGTCATCACCGGCGACAGCTCGCCGCTCATGATCAGCCGCATGATGCGCAGCATCTCGTCGTGGAAGATCTCGCGGTGCTCGATGGTGCGCTGCAGCGCTTCCTGGGGAGTGATCATGGCTTGCTCCTTAACGGGAGGGATTGTCGGTGACTGCGAGGCGCAGCCCGAACAGGACGAACATGGCGCCGGCGGCGCGATCGAGCCAGTGCATGCCGCGCTGCACCGCGGCGTGCCCTGCCATCCACGCCGCCGCGAGCGCCCAGCCGGCATTGATGGCGACGCTGTCGACGTTGAACACGGTCCCCAGCACCAGGAAGGCCAGCGCCTTGTGCTCGGTGTCCGGCGCGATGAACTGCGGCACGAAGGCGAGGAAGAAGATCGCGACCTTCGGGTTCAATGCGTTGGTCAGGAAGCCGCCGCGGAACACGGCCCAGAGGCTCCGCCCGGGTTCCTGCCCGGCGCCGGCATTGCCGGATGCGGACGGTGAGCGCAGCACACGCCACCGCTGCGGCGCCGAACGGCCGAACAACAAGCGCACCCCCACCCACACCAGGTACGCCGCGCCCGCCCACTTCAACACCGTGAACGCCGTGGCGGAAGCCGCCAGCAACGCACTCACCCCGATGGCTGCCGCGAAGATGTGCACGAAGCAGCCCGCATTGATGCCCAGCGTCGCCGCCAGCCCCGCCTTCACGCCCGAACGCAGCGCGTGGCTGACGATGTACAGCACGTCCGGCCCCGGCGTGAGATTCAGCAGGATGCCGGCGGCCATGAACAGCAGCAGATGGTGCAGGTCCGGCATCTTCAGCCCCGGAAGTAGCCGCGGATCGCCGCAACGGCCCGATCGACGCCGGCCGCGTCCACGTCCAGGTGCGTGGCGAAACGCAGGCGGTACAAGCCCGTCGCCAGCACGCCTTGCTCCTTCAGTGCGCCCAGCAAGCCCGCCGATTTCTCGCGCGCGGGCCCGGCCAGGTCCACGAACAGCATGTTGGTCTGCGGCGCCTCCACCTGCACGCCCTCGAGCCCCGCCAGGCCTTCGGCCAGCCGCCTGGCCAGCGCATGGTCCTGCGCCAGCCGGTCCACATGGTGGTCCAGCGCGTGGCTCGCTGCGGCGGCCAGCATTCCCGACTGCCGCATCGCGCCACCGGCCATCTTGCGGATGCGGCGCGCCCGCGCGATCAGTTCCTTCGAGCCGCACAGCGCGGAGCCCACCGGCGCGCCCAGGCCCTTGCTGAAGCACACGGACACGCTGTCGAACAGGCCGGCGATGCGCCTGGCCTCCTTGCGGGCGTCGCCGCCTTGCGCCTGCGCGACGGCCGCATTGAACAGGCGCGCGCCATCGAGGTGTGTGGCCAGGCCCTTGCGCCTGGCCAGGTCGGTCGCCTGCTGCAGGTAGGCGAGCGGCAGGACCTTGCCGCCGAGGGTGTTCTCCAGCGCCAGCAAGCGGGTGCGCGCGAAGTGCGGGTCGTCCGGCTTGATGGCGGCCTCGATGTCGGCGAGCGCCAGCGAGCCGTCCGGCTGGTGCTCCAGCGGCTGCGGCTGCACGCTGCCGAACACCGCGGCGCCACCGCCCTCCCAGCGATAGCAATGCTGCATCTGGCCGACGATGTACTCGTCGCCGCGCTGGCAGTGCGAGAGCACGCCGCACAGGTTGCTCTGGGTGCCGGTCGGCACGAACAGCGCCGCCTCGAATCCGAGCATGCCGGCGATCTTTTCCTGCAGCGCGTTGACGCTGGGATCGTCGCCGAACACGTCGTCCCCCAGCGGCGCCGCCAGCATCGCCTGCCGCATCGCCGCGGTCGGCTGGGTGACGGTATCGCTGCGGAGGTCGACGATGGTGCTCACTTGGCCTGCTCCAGGAAGTTCTTCAGCATCGCATGCCCATGCTCGGTGAGGATGGACTCCGGGTGGAACTGCACGCCTTCGACGGGCAGCGACTGGTGCCGCACGCCCATGATCTCGCCGTCGGGCGTCCAGGCGGTGACCTTCAGCTCCTTCGGGCAGCTTTCGCGCTCGATCGCGAGCGAGTGGTAGCGGTTCACGGTGAAAGTCCCGGGCAGCCCGGCGAAGACGCCTTCGCGCGTGGTCGTGATCTCGCTGGTCTTGCCGTGCATCAGCTGCTGCGCCCGGATGATCCTGCCGCCGAACGCCGCGCCGATGGACTGGTGTCCGAGGCACACCCCCAGGACGGGCAGCTTGCCGGCGAAATGGCGGATGGCTTCCACCGAAATGCCGGCCTCCGCCGGCGAGCAGGGGCCCGGAGAGATCACCAGGCGATCCGGACGGCGCTGCGCGATCCCGGCGAGATCGATCTCGTCGTTGCGGAACACCTCCACTTCAGCGCCCAGCTCGCCGAAGTACTGCACCAGGTTGAAGGTGAAGCTGTCGTAGTTGTCGACCATGAGGAGTTTCATGCCTGCGCCTCCCGTCCGAACCTTTGCGAAACCTTTGCGCCTTCCGCATCCCGATGTCGGATTTTCATTCCAGGCCCTCCTCGACCAGCTCGCTCGCCCGCATCAGCGCCCGCGCCTTGGCTTCGGTCTCCTTCCACTCCAGCTCCGGCACCGAATCGGCCACCACGCCGGCCGCGGCCTGGACGTAGAGGGTCTGGTCCTTGATGATGCCGGTGCGGATGGCGATGGCCACGTCCATGTCGCCGGCGTAGCTGAGGTAGCCGCAGGCGCCGCCGTAGATGCCGCGCTTGGTGGGTTCCAGCTGGTCGATCAGCTCCATCGCGTGCACCTTGGGTGCGCCCGAGAGCGTGCCGGCGGGGAAGGTCGCCTTCAGCACGTCCATGCTGGTCATCCCCTCCTTCAGCAGGCCTTCCACGTTGCTCACGATGTGCATCACGTGGCTGTAGCGCTCCACCGCAAAGGCTTCGGTCACCTTCACCGAGCCGATGCGGGCGATGCGGCCGATGTCGTTGCGCGCCAGGTCGATCAGCATCACGTGCTCCGCGCGCTCCTTGGCGTCGGCCAGCAGCTCCTGCTCCACCGCCTTGTCCACTTCCGGCGTGGCGCCGCGCGGACGCGTGCCCGCGAGCGGTCGGATGGTGATCTTCTGGCCGTCGGGCGTCTGCTCCTGGCGCACCAGGATCTCCGGCGAGGCGCCCACGACGTGGAAGTCGCCGCCGTCCGCCGTCGCCCCGGTGAAGTTGTAGAAGTACATATAGGGGCTGGGATTGAGCGAACGCAGCGCCCGGTACAGCGACAGCGGCGACTCCGTGTAGCGTTTCTTGATCCGCTGGCCCACCTGCACCTGCATGAAGTCGCCCGCGGCGATCAGCTCCTTGGCCCGGTCCACGGCCCGCAGGTAATCGGCCTTGGCGAACTCGCGCTCCGCCGGGAAGGTCTCGGTCTGGCGCACCGTGGGCGCGCTCACCGAGTACTTCAGCTGGTCCTTCAGCTCGCGCAGGCGCTTCTTGCCGTTCGAATACGCCTCCGCCTTGCCCGGATCGACGTAGACGATCAGGTACAGCTTGCCCGAGAGGTTGTCGATGACCGCCAGTTCCTCGCACTGCAGCAGCAGGATGTCCGGCGTGCCCAGGGTGTCGGGCGGGCAGGTCTGCTCCAGCTTCTTCTCGATGTAGCGCACCGTGTCGTAGCCGAAGTAGCCGGCCAGGCCGCCGCAAAAGCGCGGCAGCCCCGGGCGCAAGGCCACCTTGAAGCGCTTCTGGTAAGCCTCGACGAAGTCCAGCGGATTGCCGCGCGCCGTCTCCACCACCTGGCCGTCGGTGACGACCTCGGTGCGCGCGTCCGCGCCGAAACCGCTGGCGCGCAGGAAGGTGCGCGCCGGCAGGCCGATGAAGCTGTAGCGCCCGAAGCGCTCGCCGCCGACCACCGACTCCAGCAGGAAGCTGAGCTTGCCGCCGCCCCTGGCGTGCGCCAGCTTCAGGTAGAGGGACAGGGGGGTTTCCAGGTCCGCGAACGCCTCGGCGATCAGCGGGATGCGGTTGTGCCCTTGCAGCGCAAGGCTCTTGAATTCCAGTTCGGTGATCAAGGGGTGAGCCTCCACAAGCTCGGCGGCAAGTCCGTTGCCGCGGGATCCGAAAGATGCCTCCGGGGGAGGCGCGGGGGCACGGGCTGCCCCGTGCTTTCAGGTTCGCACTTGGACAGGCTTACGCCAGGGCCAGGCTCCCCGGTCGCTGCAACCTGCAATCATCGTGCGGTGGATGAACATCGGGGCCCAGTGTAGCAAAGAGGCCGCGCGGCACAGCGCGGCCGCAAGGGGGCGTGCTTTTCCCGCTACGCGCGCGGCAGCGGCGCCGACACGAACAGGTTCAGCCCCAGGTGCTCCGACAGGAAGCGGGTCACCAGCTGCCCGCGCACGCTGTTGCCCGCCGCGTCCAGTCGCGGCGAATACGTGGCGACCGCACCCTTGCCGGGCGACACCGTGACGATGCCGCCGCTCACGCCGCTCTTGCCCGGAAGCCCCACGTCGTACAGCCAGCTGCCCGAGCGCTCGTACAGCCCCGCCGTCGCCATGACCGCCAGCACGCGCCGGCAGGTGTCGGGCGAGACCACCGCCTCGCCGGTCACCGGATGCACGCCCCCGCCGGCCAGGGTGGCGCCCATCAGCGCCAGGTCACGGGCCGTCACCAGCAGGGAGCACTGGCGGGTGTAGACGTCCACAGCCTCGTCCGGGTCGCAGTACAGCCGCCCGTAGCCGCGCAGCAGGTGGGCGATGCCGGCGTTGCGCAGGTTGGTGGCCGCCTCGGAGCGGTACACGCGCTCGTCCAGCACCAGCGCACGGCCGGCGAAGCGGGACAGCCCTGCGCGGACCGTCTCCCAGCGGTCCTGCGCGTTGCTGCCGGCGACGAGGCTGGTGGTCGCGATGGCGCCGGAATTCACCATGGGGTTGGTGGCGCGGTCGGCGTCCAGTTCCACGGCCATCACCGAGTTGAAGGGCAGCCCGGTCGCATCCACGCCCAGGCGTTCGGCGGCCTCGGCCGCACCCAGCTGCTCGCACACGAGCGCGAAGACGAAGGGCTTGGACACACTCTGGATCGAGAAAGGCACGTCGGCGTCGCCCAGGGCGAACGCGTCGCCGCGGGTGCTGGCAACGCAGACGCCGTACAGCGCGGGATCGGCTTCGGCCAGCGCCGGGATGTAATCGGCCACCGCGCCGGCGCGATCGTCGCGAAAGCGCGCGAACGCGATCTCGACCAGGGCGCGGACGTCGTCGCGCGAAGGCAGCGTGCCGGTGGAAACGAACGCCGGCGTGCCGCCGAAAGAGGTGCTGGTCGACATGGAGTCCTCCTGGCGCCTCAGGCAAGCGCCTTGCCGACCACTTCCGCGGTCTCCCGCGAAAGGCCCGGCCTGGCCGCGATCTGTTCCAGCGCGGAGCGCATCAGCGCCTGCCGCCCGGGCTCGAAGCGCCTGTAGCGCTCGAAATTGCGCACCAGGCGCGAGGCGATCTGCGGGTTCACCGCATCCAGCAGCAGGGCCTGCTCCGTCATCAGGCGGTAGCCCGAACCGTCGGCGGCATGGAAGTTCAGCTGGTTCACGCCGAAGCTGCCGAGCAGCGCATAGACCTTGTTCGGGTTCTGCAGCGTGAAGGCCGGGTGCTGCGTGAGCGCGCGCACGCGCTCCACCGTGCCGGGCAGGCGCGACAGCGCCTCGGTGGCCAGCCACTTGTCCACCACCAGCGGCTCGTCCTGCCACCGGGCGTAGAACGAGTCCAGCGCCGGCCGCCGCTCCGGACAGTCGCAGTTGGCCAGCGCCGACAGCGCGGCCATCGCGTCGGTCATGTTGCCGGCCCCGTCCAGTTGCTGCACGCAAAGGCGCCGCGTCGATTCCGCGCCCAGGTCCATGAGGAAGGCGAGCGAGAGATTGCGCAAGGAGCGCCGGCCGGCGGAGGCCGCGTCGGGACGGTACGGGCCCGGCGTCGCGTAGCGTTCGTAGGCGTAGAGGAAGGGATCGTGCAGCCGCTCGGCGAGGAAGGTGCGCATGGCCAGCCGCACGCGGTGCACGGCCAGCGGATCGATCTCCTGCAGTTGTTCGGCGATGACCACCTCCGGCGGCAGGGCGAGCGCTTCCGCGGCGAACGCCGGGTCGGCGTCCGCGTCCGCCAGCACGCGGCCGAAGGCCTGCGCCAGGTAGTCCGGAAAGCGCACCGGCCGCCCCGCGAGTTGGTCGGCCACGCCCGCCAGCAGCAGGTCCAGCGCGAGCCGCTGTCCCGCCTCCCACCGGTTGAAGGGGTCGCTGTCGTTGCCCAGGAGCAGCTGCAGCGCGTTCTCGTCGTAGGGGTAGTCGATGAGGACCGGGGCGGAGAAGTTGCGTCCGAGCGAAGGCACCGGCCGCGCCGGGATGTCGAGGAAGCGGAACACCTCGGTCTCGCGGCGCAGCGACAGCACGGCGCTGGTGCCGCGCCCGTTCTTCTCGCCTTCGATGCGCAGCCCGAACTCGCGGCCCTGCGGCCCGAGCAGGCCCACGGCCAGCGGCATGTGCATCGCCTGCTTGAACGGCTGCCCCGGCGTCGGCGGGCACGACTGCGTCACGGTGAGTTCGTAGGTGTGCGTCGCCTCGTCATAACGGTCGCGCACCGCCAGCCGCGGCGTGCCGGCCTGCTCGTACCAGAGGCGGAACTGGCCCAGGTCCTCGCCGCTCGCCCGCTCCATCGCCTCGACCAGGGCGTCGGTGGTCACGGCCTGCCCGTCGTGCAGGCGGAAGTACAGGTCGATGCCCTTGCGGAAGTTCTCGGGTCCCACCAGCGTGTGCATCATGCGCACGAGCTCGGCACCCTTCTGGTAGACCGTGGACGTGTAGAAGTTGCTCACCTGCTGGTAGGCCGCCGGGCGCACGGGGTGCGCCATCGGCCCCGCGTCCTCGGGGAACTGGCCGGTGCGCAGGTTGCGCACCGCCTGGATGCGCGCCACCGCCCGCGAGTAGCGGTCGCCCGCGTACTGCTGTTCGCGGAACACCGTCAGGCCTTCCTTGAGCGCGAGCTGGAACCAGTCGCGGCAGGTCACGCGGTTGCCGGTCCAGTTGTGGAAGTACTCGTGGGCGACCGTGCGGTCGATGAAGTTGAAGTCGGCGTCGGTGGAGATGTCGGGGCGGGCCAGCACCAGCTTGGTGTTGAAGATGTTCAGGCCCTTGTTCTCCATCGCGCCCGCGTTGAAGTCGCCCACCGCCACCACGTTGTACTCGTCCAGGTCGACTTCGAGGCCGTAGCGTTCCTCGTCCCATTTCATCGCCTGCTTCAGCGCGTCCAGCGCGAAGCGGCCCTGGTCCAGCTTGCCGGTCTCGACGAAGAACTGCAGCAGCACCTGGCGGCCCGAGCGCGTGCGGAAGCTGTCCTGCTCGCGTTCCAGCAGCGCCGCGACGACGGCGAACAGGTAGGAGGGCTTGGGGAAGGGATCGACCCAGGTGGCCCAATGGCGGCCGCCGCCTTCCTCGCCCTGCGACTGGAGGTTGCCGTTGGCAAGCAGCACGGGATAGCGCTCCTTGTCGGCGTGCAGGGTCACGGTGTAGCGCGCCATGACGTCGGGCCGGTCCGGGAACGGCGTGATGCGGCGAAAGCCCTGCGCCTCGCACAGGCTGAAGAAGCCGGTGCTGGAGGTGTAGATCCCCAACAGGTTGGTGTTGCGGCGCGGATGGATGCGCGACACCGTCGTGAGGCGGAACACGTCCGGCGCGCCACGCACGGTGAGGTCGCGCTCGCTCACCTGCCAGCGCGCCGCGTCCAGCGCCACGCCATCGAGCGCCACGGACTCCACGGTGACCTCGTCGAGGTCCAGCACCAGCGCCGAGCCCCCCGTGCCCTGCGGATTGCGGCGCACCGCGAGCGTGGCTTCCACGCGGGCTTCGTCCTCGGAGTGCAAGTCGATGTCCAGAGCGACGTCGGACACCAGGAAGGACGGCGGACGGTAGTCCTTCAGGTAGACGGTGGTGGCGGGGGTGTCCATGGCTTCAGGGCTCCGGCTGCGTGCGGGCGTCGAACACGACCATCTGCACGAACTGCAGCTTGGCCACCGCGGGTGCGGACATGACGAAGGGATAGAAATCCGGCTGGCCCATGCTGCGTGCGAGCTCGTTCAGCACCATGGTCATCTCCAGCCAGCCATTGAGCAGTTCGAGGAAGCGGGTTGCGTTCGGGTCGTCGGGCGCATACAGGGCGTCGCGCCCGAAAGGCACGATGTCGCCTTCGATGTCTTCGGCGTCGAGGCCGAAGCCCATCGCGGTGGTGATGCTGTCGACCACGTGCATGTAGTGGGCCCAGGTCTCTGCCCAGTCCTCCCACGGGTGCATGGTGGCGTAGGAGCTGATATAGGACTGCGCCCAGTCCGCGGGCGGCCCCTGCTCGTAGTTGCGCTTGAGCGCCGCGGCGTAGCTGGCGCGTTCGTCGCCGAACAGGGCGCGGAAGGGTTCCAGCCACTTGGTGTCCCAGATCAGCCGGTCCCAGTAGTAGTGGCCCACCTCGTGGCGGAAATGGCCGAGCAGCGTGCGATACGGCTCGCGCATGGAGTGGCGGATCTGCTCGCGCTTGGCATCGTCCGCTTCCTCGACGTTCAGCGTGATCAGCCCGCTGGCATGGCCCGTCATCACCTGCGGCCCGCCCTTGGGCGAACGCAGGAAGTCGAACATCAGGCCGTGCACGGGATCGTCGTGGATCTTGGAGCGCACGGGCAGCCCGAGCTGGAGCAACTGCGACACCAGGCGGCGCTTGGCGCCTTCGATCTTTTGCCAGTACCGGCCGTTGTCCGCGTCCTGCAGATCGGGAATCGTGCGATTCAGGCGGCAGGCGATGCAGTAGGCCCGGGGATTCTGCGCGTACATCATCCAGTTGCACCCCGCTGCCGAAGTGCGGTTCGCGCAGAACTTCAGGACGTCGCCGCGCCCCTGGGCCACCCACGTGCCGGGGCCGGGGCCGGGACCGGGGGACAGGGCAGCCACGCGGCCCTCGTCGGGCAGGTAGCCGAGCTTGGCATCGCAATTCAGACACAAGGTGTTGTCGAAAAACACGTGGTTGCCGCAGCGGCATTTGTAGGAGCGCGACATCCTCCTGGCGCGTGCCTGGGCGTCCGCGCGCCGCGCGTCGAGGTTGCTTCCGATCTCCTGAAGCAGGTCTTGCATGGGGGGCCTCCAGAGGAAGTGGAGCCCGTTATAGGGGTGAACCCGGGGCGTGGCGCTTGGACCAAAGGGCAAGGGGCGCCGGCTTTTTGTCCAGTGCATGGGCAAGCCCATCCAAGTCACTTAGGCGACTGCCATGCAGGCCCGACCTGGCCTCAAAATCCGCCCTTTCGTAACAAGACGTATTTGGAGGAGACAAATGCGCCACCAGATCCTGCGCCTCCTGTTCGCTGCCTGCCTTTGCCTGCCCGCATGGGCGGCGGCGCAAGTGACGATCTCGGGCGTGAAGTACGACGAAGCCGCGGACGTGCGCGGTACCAGGCTGCAGCTCAATGGCGCGGGCACCCGCTACAAGGGCCCCTTCAAGGTCTACACGGCCGGCCTGTACCTGCCGAAGAAGGCGGGCACCACCGAGGAGGCGCTGGGGCAGCCGGGCGCCAAGCGCATGACCGTCGTCATGTTGCGCGACATCGATGCCTCCGAACTGGGCAAGCTGTTCGTGCGGGCCGTGGAAGACAACATGGACAGGGCCGCGATGGCCAAGCTGATCCCGGGCCTGATGCGCATGAGCCAGATCTTCTCGGAGCACAAGAACCTGAAGTCCGGCGAGCAATTCACGCTGGACTGGATCCCCGGTACCGGCACGGTCGTGGCCGTGCGCGGCGTGCAGCAGGGCGAACCTTTCAGGGAGCCCGAGTTCTTCAATGCGCTGATGCGCATCTGGCTGGGGCCCGTGCCCGCCGACTGGAAGCTCAAGGACAGCCTCCTGGGCCGCCCGGCCTAGGGTCTAGCCACGCAGCAGCGGCGCGACCTCGGCGAGCGAATCCACATAGGCGTCGGCGTCGACGGCGCGCACCGGCTCGCCGTGGTTGTACCCATAGGTCACCAGCACCACCGGGCAGCCCGCCGCACGGGCCGCGGCGGCATCGTTGTGCGAGTCCCCCACCATCAGCGTCGCGGCCGGGGCCGTTCCCAGCGCCGCGCAGGTCTTCAGCAGCGGCAGCGGGTCCGGCTTCTTGCGCTCGAAGGCATCGCCGCCGAACACCACCTCGAAGCACGGGGCCAGCCCCTTGGCGCGCAGAAGCTCCTGGGCGAACTCGCCTGGCTTGTTGGTGAGGCACGCGAGGCGCAGGCCCGCGGCGCGCAGGCTGCGGACGCCTTCCACCACGCCAGGATAGACCTCGGCGTGCCGGCCATTGAGGCCGCGGTAGGCAGACTGGTACGCATTCCACGCAGACTCGTACAGCGTCGCGGGCGCGCCGGCGTGCGCCAGCGCGCAGCGGATCAGGTGTTCCGATCCTTTGCCGATGAAGCCCTCGACGACGCTGGCGGACAGCAGTGGCAGGCCGAGCTGGCGCGCCATGGCGTTCAGGGCCGCGGTGAAATCGCCCAAGGTGTCGACGAGCGTCCCGTCGAGATCGATGATCGCCGCCTGGGGCGGGTGGCGAAAGGAAAGAGGCATCGGCCGAGCATAGCGGGGCCGGGCCCCAAGGAAAAAGCCAGGGCCGCGGCCCTGGCTCGGTGGGGGAAGACCGCCTCAGCGCCCGCGGCGGCTGCTGCTGCCTTCGAAGCTTTCGCGATCCAGCTGCATGCGCATCCAGTCGGGACGGCCACCCTGCGGGCGGCCGAAGCGCTGCGCGGGCATCGTCTCGATCGCGCTGCTGCGCACGTAGCCGACCACCTCGCGCTGGCGCTCGGGGTCGGGGGACGCGAAACCGCGGCCGCCGCTCGAATGCTCACGGTCGGTGCCGGAATACCTGGAAGTCATCCGTGTCTCCTGATCAAGTACTGCAGGGCGCCGGGTCAGCCGGCCCTGGGGCCATTGGGCCCGCCGGGACGCCGCTGCGGCGTCGGCGCATCGGTCATCCCCTCGTAGGATTTGTCCCACGGGCGGGCCCGCCCGCCCGCATCAGGCGGGTACCTGCTCAAGCAGCCCGCGTCCCCAGTGGCGGTGCCGGCCGATGGCGGCGATGAAGTCCTGCGCCATCTGCAGCCGCAGCGTCGGCTCGTTGGTGCCGATCACCACCCCGGCCGGCGGCGCCGTATCGGCGTGCACGAGACCGGCCGAACGCAGGATCTCGACCGATTCGCCGATGATGCACAGCGCCTTGCAGTGGCGGTAGGCCTCCAGCAGGAAGTGCACCGCCTGCCCGTCCTTCTGCAGCGCCTGCGCGCTCGCCGCGCCGCCGGGCACCAGCACGGCGTCGAACATCACCGAAGGCATGGTCTGGAAAGTGTGGTCGATCGGCACCTGTTGGCCGGACGACGAGGCGATGAAGCCCAGGTGCGCGGCGACCACCCTTGTCTGCGCGCCTGCATCGAGCAGCGCCTGCTGGATCACCTTGTAGGCACCAAGTTCTACACCTGGCGCCATCACCACGGCCACCTTGCGCGTCTGGATGCTGCCGCCGTTGCCTTCCATGCTCAGCGAAGGCGCCGTTTCCAGGGTGGGCTTGGCGCGCGGCTCGCGAAAGCCCGCCTGTCCGGCCGCGGACTTGGGGTCCGGTGGCCCGATGCCCAGCGGCTCGGCCACCTTGCGCGCGAGCCGCATGTCCACGTGCGCCAGGTTGTCCACGATGCGCTGGCGGATGGCGGGCGTCTCCACGCGGGAAAGCTCGAACTGCAGCGCGGCCACGATGTGCTCCTTCTCGCAGCTGCCCTGGCTGTTCCAGAACAGGGTGGCCTGCGAGAAATGGTCGTCGAAGGTCGGGCTGCGGCGTCGGATCTTGGGCGACTCGAGCGCCTCCTCCTGCGTCTGGAAGCCGTTCTCGCCGCCGTCGACGCGGAATTCGGACCCGCTGCCCAGCGTGTTCGGTTCGTACGCCACCCGGCCGCGGGCGATGCCGGCGCGATGCTGGCCGTCGCGCTGGAAGTTGTGCACGGGGCAGACGCCGCGGTTGATCGGCAGCTCGGCATGGTTGGGGCCGCCCAGCCGCGCGAGCTGCGCGTCGCTGTACGAGAACAACCGCCCTTGCAGCAGGGGGTCGTTGCTGAAGTCGATGCCGGGCACGACGTGGCCGGGATGGAAGGCCACCTGCTCCGCCTCGGCGAAGAAGTTTTCCGGGTTGCGATTGAGCACCAGCCGGCCGACGACGATGACCGGCACCTGCTCCTCGGGGATCAGCTTGGTCGCGTCCAGCAGGTCGATGCCCAGCTTGTCGGCGCGGTCCTCCTCCACCAGCTGCAGGCCCAGCTCCCATTCGGGGAAGTCGCCGCGCTCGATCGCTTCCCACAGGTCGCGCCGGTGGAAGTCGGGGTCGCGGCCGGCGATCTTCATCGCCTCGTCGCCGGCGAGCGCGTGCTTGCCCAGCCGGGGCCGCCAGTGGAACTTGACGAAGTGCGACACGCCGCGCGCGTTGACGAAACGGAAGGTGTGCACGCCGAAGCCTTCCATCATCCGGTAGCTGCGCGGCAGCCCGCGGTCGGACATGAGCCAGAGCAGCGCGTGCGAGCTCTCGGGCATCAGCGACACGAAGTCCCAGAAGGTGTCGTGCGCGGTGGACGCCTGCGGCATGCCGTGGTGCGGCTCCGGCTTCATGGCGTGCACCAGGTCCGGCAGCTTCATCGCGTCCTGGATGAAGAACACGGGCACGCTGCTGCCCACCAGGTCGTAGTTGCCCTCGCGCGTATAGAACTTGACCGAGAAGCCGCGCACGTCGCGCACGGTGTCGGCCGAACCCTGCGCGCCGATCAGGTTGGAGAAGCGCACGAACACGGGCGTGCGGCTGCCCCCCTCCTGCAGGAAGTCGGCGCGGGTGTATTCCACCAGCGGCCGGGTGAGTTCGAAGTAGCCGTGCGCCGCGGCGCCGCGGGCGAACATGACGCGCTCGGGGATGCGCTCATGGTCGAAGTGGGTGAGCTTCTCGCGCAGCAGGAAGTCCTGCAGCAGCGTCGGGCCGCGCGGCCCCGCCTTCAGCGAGTTGTGGTTGTCGGGCAGCACCACTCCCTGGCTGGTGGTGAGCATGCTCTCCGGAGCCTGCGTGAAGGCTTCGAGCTGTTTCTGTCGGGAGGCGACGGCGTCGCCCGCTTTCGCCTTGCGCGCGCTCTCCGTGCGGGAAGAGGCCATGGATCACTCCTGTTGTTGTGGCCCGGTCGGGGAACGGGATCTGCGCTGTTGTGGGGCGCCTCGGCGCCGGGAACCGCTCAGCCGTGGTCCAGGTCGAGGACCACCTCCAGCATGCGGATCAGTGCAACGATTCCGGGCACGGCGATGGCCCCGGCGGCCAGCCAGGTGACGACAGGTGCAATCTCCATTACTTCTCTCCCTTGGGTCATGCGTTGTGTCCCGCATTGGAGCCCGCCTCAACCACATGCCCCGTAGCCCTTCAGCGGGCGAGTTTGTGGGGCAGCACCGTTACAGTCCGTAGGAGTGCTCCCACACACCCTTGGGTATCCCGCCGTCGCCCGCGGCCGCGTCCTACTGTCGGGCGATGCGCCGCGATGCACGATCGCGTGCAAGGAGACCAAGATGCCCAACCTGAACGAAGAGCGCGACGACGACGGCGCGCCTGCGGCGCGCGGCGAGACCCGGCGTGCGCAGGGAGAGAACCAGGCGCCCAAGCCGCGGCAACCGGACGAGCGCGACGAGTCCGCCGACTCGCAGGCGGCCGACAGCACGCAGATCCGCGAGATGGGCGAGCTCGCGCACGATGCAGTGGCCGCGGGTCAGCAGGACACGAGCAAGGCGCAGGAAACCGATGCGACCTACCGACGCATGCGGCAGGGCGCGGAACCCGCGCCCGTGGAAAAACCGAACCGGAACCAGAAGGCGGGTTAAGCGCCCCGCAGCTGCTGGCGCATGGCGTCGATGACGCCCCGGTAGTCCGGCTTGCCGAAGATCGCGCTGCCGGCGACGAAGGTGTCCGCGCCGGCGGCCGCAACGCGCGCGATGTTGTCCGTCTTGATGCCGCCGTCGACTTCGAGCCGCACGTCGCGTCCACTCGCGTCGATACGTCTGCGCGCCTGTTCGATCTTGCGCAGCGTCGAATCGATGAAGCCCTGGCCGCCGAAGCCCGGGTTGACGCTCATGAGGAGCACCAGGTCGATGTCCTCCAGCACCCAGTCCAGCACGTCCAGCGGCGCCGCCGGATTGAAGGTGAGGCCGGCCTTGCAGCCCGCGGCCTTGATCACCTGCACGCTGCGGTGCACGTGCGCCGACGCGTCCGGGTGGAAGCTGATGTAGTCCGCCCCGGCCTCCGCGAACGCCTGCGCCAGTGCGTCCACCGGCTGCACCATCAGGTGCACGTCGATCGGCACCGCGGTGCCGTCGGCCTTCTTCGCATGCGGCTTGAGCGCGGCGCAGACCATCGGGCCGAAGGTCAGGTTGGGCACGTAGTGGTTGTCCATCACGTCGAAGTGGATCCAGTCCGCGCCGGCGGCGATCACGGCGCGGACCTCCTCTCCCAGGCGGGCGAAGTCGGCCGAAAGGATGGAAGGGGCGATGCGGAAGGTGCGCTGGCTCATGGCGCGATTGTCGCAAACACAGCCCGGCCGCGCGCCCGGGTTAGCATTCGCGCATGCCACGCTACGCCTTCGAGGTGAAGGTACTGCCCCAGTTCCTGCCGGAGCAGTCCGCCCCGGGCCAGGGGCTCTGGAGCTTCGCCTACACCATCACGATCCGCAACACGGGTGACGTGCCCGCGCAGCTGATCTCGCGCCACTGGATCATCACCAACGAACTGGGCGAAACCGAGGAGGTCAAGGGCCTCGGTGTCGTCGGCCAGCAGCCGCTGCTGCGGCCGGGGGAATCCTTCGAGTACACCAGCGGCTGCCGCTTGCGCACCGCCAGCGGCAGCATGCGCGGCAGCTACTTCTGCGTCGCCGAGGACGGCGAGCGCTTCGAGGTGGAGATCCCCGCGTTCGTGCTCGACGACGGCGAGCGCCGCGTGCTGCACTAGCGGGCCCGGGATGGACGAGGTCATGGCCATCTGGGCCGAGTGGGTGCGCCCCTCGGCCGGCCTGCCCACGGTGCAATGGTCGCTGCTGCTGGCATTGGCCGCAGCGGTCGGCCACCTGCTGCAACGCTACAGCGGCCTGCCCAAGGTGGTGGGCTATTCCCTCGTCGGCACGCTGGCGGGCCTCGGGGGCTTCTCGGGCGCGGCCTGGCCCTTGCAGGGCGTCGCGCTGTTCCTGCTGGAACTGGGCGTTGCCGTGGTGCTGTTCGAGTCGGGCGGCCGCATCGCCCTGCGCTGGTTCCGCCACAACCCCATGGTGCTGCTGCAAAGCCTGCTGGAGTCGGTGCTCACGGCGATCGCGGTGTACTACGTGCTGCGCTGGCTGGACGTGCGGGCCAACGTGGCCGAAGGCGTCGCGCTGATCGCGATGGCCGCCTCGCCCGCCGTTCTGAGCCGGGTGGTGATGGACACGCGCGCGGCCGGTCCCGTGACCGAGCGCGCGCTGGTGCTGTCCACGCTGAGCACCTTCTACGCGCTGACGCTCGTGGCCGCCCGCGCCGGCACCCTGCACCGGGGCGACTCCGGCCTGTACGCCACGCTGTACCCGGTCGCGGTGGTCCTGGGGGTCTCCTTCGTGGTGGGCGCGCTGGTGGCGCTCGCCATGCGCACGGCGCTGCGTTTCATGAGCCCCGCCAGCGAGAACACCTCGATCCTGCTCGTGGCGCTGATCGCCGCCGGCACCGCGCTGGCCGCGCACTTCGGCGGCTCCGCGCCGCTCGCGGCCCTGATCGGCGGCCTCATGCTCAAGCAGCTGCATCCGCGGCCCTGGGCCTGGAACCGCCAGCTCGGACCGGCGATCTCGCTGCTGACGATGCTCATGTTCGTGCTGGTCTCGGTGGTCGCGTCGAAGGCGGAGTGGAACCCCGGGGTGGCGGGCCTGGTGGCCGCGCTGGTCGTCACGCGCGCCATCTGCAAGGTCGCCGGCGTGGAACTGGCGAACTGGGGCAGCGGCACGAGCTGGCGCCAGGCCTTCTGGGTGGGGTGCGCGATGTCCCCCATGTCCTCGATCGCGTTGCTGCTGGTCTCGCAGTTCGTGAGCTCCTCCAGCACGCTGGGGCCGCGCATCGCCAGCATCGCGCTGCCGGCCATCCTCATGATGGAGATCCTGGGCGCCATCGTCGCCACCTTCGCCATCTACCGCGCCGGCGAGAGCGCCAAGCCCTGGGAGGCGCACGACACCTGGGCACCGGGGGAGCTGCATGGATAGCCGCACGGAGCCGACGCTGATGCAGCCGGCCGGACCGCCCGCGTCCGCGCCGGTGCTCGAGCCCTTCGGCGACTCGCGGGCGCTGTCCCTGGGCGTGGAGCTCGAGCTGCAGCTGGTGAACACGCACGACTACGACCTGTCGCCCTACTCCGACGAGATGCTGCGGCTGCTGGCCCGGATGCCGCTGCCGGGCTCGGTGGTGCCGGAGATGACCACCAGCATGATCGAGATCTCGACCGGCGTGTGCCACTCGTGCACCGACGTGCTGGGGCAACTCACGCAGCTGCGCGACGGGCTGGTGCGCTGCGCCGACAAGCTGAACATCGCCTGCGTGGGCGGCGGCACGCACCCTTTCCAGATGTGGCACGAGCAGCGCATCTACGACCGCCCGCGCTTTCGCCAGCTGTCCGAGCTGTACGGCTACCTGTCCAAGCAGTTCACCATCTTCGGCCAGCACGTGCACGTGGGCTGCCCCGATGCCGACAGCGCCCTGCTGATGCTGCACCGCATGTCGCGCTACATCCCGCACTTCATCGCGCTGTCGGCCAGCTCGCCGTTCGTGCAGGGGCACGACACGCAGTTCGACTCGGCGCGGCTGAACTCGGTGTTCGCCTTCCCCATGTCGGGGCGTGCGCCCTACACCCTGCGCTGGTCGGAGTTCGCGCAGTTCTTCGCCAAGACCACGCGCACCGGCGTGGTCAAGAGCATGAAGGACTTCTACTGGGACATCCGGCCCAAGCCGGAGTACGGCACGATCGAGATCCGCGTCTTCGACACGCCGCTGACCGTGGAAAAGGCGGCGGCGCTCGCCGGCTTCGTGCAGTCGCTCGGCTCCTGGTTCCTGGAGGACGACCCGTTCGTGCCGCAGGAGGACGACTACATGGTCTACACGTACAACCGCTTCCAGGCCTGCCGCTTCGGCCTGGAGGCGGTCTACGTGGAGCCCGCGACCGGCGAGCACCTGCCGCTGCGCGAACACATCCTGCACACCCTGGAGCGCATCGAGCCGCACGCGCGCAAGCTCGGCGCCGCCGCCGCGATCGACCAGTTGCGGCAGTGCGCGGACCTCGGCGCCAACGACGCGCGCTGGCTGCGCGAGATGCAGTCCCGCGAGCGCCTGCTGGCCGAGACGGTGCGCCAGGCCGCCGAGCGCTTCCGGGGCCGCGCGCCCCGGGGGTAAGCTTGCGGCTTCCATGGGCGAATTCGACCTCATCGCGCGCTACTTCACGCGGCCGGTCCGGCGCAACGCGCTGGGCGTCGGCGACGACTGCGCCTTGCTGCAGCTGGCGCCCGGGATGCAGCTGGCCGTCTCCACCGACCTGCTCGTGGAAGGGCGCCACTTCCTGTCCACGGTCCCGCCCGGCGCGCTGGGCCACAAGGCGCTGGCGGTGAACCTGAGCGACCTGGCCGCCTGCGGCGCCCAGCCGCTCGCCTTCACGCTGTCGCTGTCGCTGCCCGGCATCGACGAGGCCTGGCTGGCGGCCTTCGCCGCAGGCATGTTCGCCCTGGCGGACGCGCACGACTGCGAGCTCGTGGGCGGCGACACCACGCGCGGGCCATTGGCGATCAACATCACCGTGTTCGGCGAGGTGCCGGCAGGCCAGGCCCTGCTGCGGTCGGGCGCGCACGCCGGCGACGACGTCTGGGTGAGCGGAACGCTGGGCGACGCGCGGCTGGCGCTGGAGGCCTTTCGCGGCACCGTGTCGCTGCCCGAGCCCGTTTTCGCGGCCGCGCGCGAGCGCCTGGAGCGGCCGGCGCCGCGGGTGGCGCTGGGTCTCGCGCTGCGTGGCATCGCCAGCGCCGCCATCGACGTGAGCGACGGCCTGCTGCAGGACCTCGGCCACGTGCTGCAGCGCTCGCGCGTCGGCGCGACCCTGGAGGCCGCATGCGCGCGCGGGTTGCTGGCGGCTTCCGGCCAGGGACTCGCCCTGGACCCGCAGCGCCGCGAGGACCTCGTCTTCGCCGGCGGCGACGACTACGAACTGGCCTTCACCGCCGCCGCGGCCCGACGCGGCGCGGTCGAGGCTGCCGCCGCGGCGGCCGGCACGCGCGTCACGCGCATCGGCAGCATCACGGCGCAGACCGGCCTGCGCGTGCGCGATGCGCAAGGGCAGCCCCTGGCGCGCGGCTTCCCCGGCTTCGACCACTTCGCATGACACACTGGATCGCCTGGCCGGCGCTGCTGCTCGCCAGCGCCGCGCACGCCGCCGATTTCCGCGCCACCGTCACCTACGTCACCGATGGCGACACGGTCTGGGTGCGGCCGGCGGCCGGCAGCGGCCGGATCGAGCTGCGCCTGCTGGACCTGGATGCGCCCGAAGGCTGCCAGCCCTTCGGAGCCGAGGCGCGCCAGGCCTTGCGCGACCGCGTGCAGGGACAGGTCGTGCAGGTCCACACGCGCGGCACGGACGACTACGGCCGCGAACTGGCGCGCATCGAGCACCGCGGCGAGGACGTAGGCCGCTGGCTGGTGCGCAGCGGCTACGCCTGGTCCATGCGTTTCCACGGCCGCTCCGGCCCCTACGGTGCGCTGGAGGCGCAGGCCCGCCACGAACGCAAGGGCTTGTGGGCCTTGCCCGCTCCGCTGGAGCCGCGCGCCTTCCGCAAGCGTTTCGGGTCCTGCCACGGGCGGGCGCTACCATGACCGGCGTGAGCGAGCTGCCCGCCGACCTGCCCGACCTGCCCGAGCTGCCCGAGCTGTCGCCGCCCCGGCGGCCGACGGTGGCCTTCCTGTTCGCCCACCCGGCGCACCTGGTCGCCCTGGGCTTCGGCTGCGGACTGGCGCCGGTGGCCCCCGGAACCTGGGGCACCTTGTGGGCGTGGATGGTCTTCGTGCTGCTGCAGCAGTGGCTGTCGGCCGCGCAGCTCGGCGAACTGATTGCCTTGTCGCTGCCGGTGGGCTGGTGGGCCTGCACGGTGGCCGCGCGCAACCTGCGCATCGCCGACCCGTCGGCGGTGGTCTGGGACGAGATCGTCTGCTTCTGGATCGTGTTGTGGCTGCTCTTGCCGGCCGGCTGGGTCGCCCAGCTCGCCGCCTTCGCGCTCTTTCGCTTCTTCGACGCGGTCAAGCCCGGTCCGGTGGGCTGGGCGGACCGCAGCTTCAAGGGCTGGGGCTGGCGCGGTGGCTTCGGCATCCTGGTCGACGACTTGGTCGCGGCCTTCTGCACCCTGCTCGTGCTCGCGCTCTGGAGGACCTGGACATGAACGACGACGTCCGCGTGCTGTGCGCGCAGCTCGCCGAGCGCCTGCAGGGCCGGGGCTGGATGCTGGCCAGCGCCGAAAGCTGCACCGGTGGCCTGATCGCCGCGGCGTGCACCGAGTTGAGCGGGTCCAGCAACTGGTTCGAGCGCGGCTTCGTCACCTATTCCAACGAAGCCAAGACGGAGCTGCTGGGCGTGGACGCCGCGCTGATCGCGCAGCACGGCGCCGTCAGCGAGGTGGTCGCGCGGGCCATGGCCTTCGGCGCCGTGCGGCACTCCCGCGCCCAGGCGAGCGTCGCCGTCACCGGCGTCGCCGGCCCCACCGGCGGCTCGCCGCAGAAGCCGGTGGGCACGGTCTGGTTCGGCTTCCAGGTGGACGGGCAACTCACCAGCGAGACGCTGCGCTTCGACGGCGACCGCGCCGCCGTACGCGAGGCTACCGTGCGGCACGCCTTGCAGCGGCTGCTGCAACTGCTACCCTGAGCCGCGGGGAGGACCGCCATGGCCTGGTTCGAGGGATTCGACAGCGAGGACCTGCCGGTGGCCGGTGGCCACATCCACCTGCGTCGCGGCGGCCGGGCCGGGGCGCCGGCGCTGCTGCTGCTGCACGGCTTTCCCCAGACGCACGCGATGTGGCACCGGGTGGCGCGCGAGCTCGCGCGCGACTTCTTCCTGGTGATCCCCGACCTGCGCGGCTATGGCGATTCCCTGAAGCCGGCCGGCCTGCCCGATCACGCCAACTACAGCAAGCGGCAGATGGCCCAGGACATGGTGGAGGTCATGCTGGCGCTGGAGCGGCCGCGCTTCTTCCTGTGCGGCCACGACCGCGGGGCCCGCGTCGCGCACCGGCTGGCGGTGGACCATCCCGATCGCGTCCAGCGCCTGGCGCTGGTCGACATCGCGCCCACGCTGGACATGTACGCGGCGACCAACATGGACTTCGCGCGCAGCTACGATCACTGGTTCCACCTGATCCAGCCCGCGCCGCTGCCCGAGAAGATGGTCGGTGGCGACCCGCGCTTCTATCTCCGCGCCAAGCTGGGAAGTTGGGGCGCCGGCGGCCTGTCCCACCTGGAACCGGAGGCACTGGCGGAGTACGAGCGGTGCTTCTGCCGCGCCGAGGCCATCCACGCGGCCTGCGAGGACTACCGCGCCAGCGCCGGCATCGACCTGGAGCACGATCGCGACAGCCGCGCACGGAAACAGCGCATCGCGTGCGACACGTTGGTGCTCTGGGGAGAGCGCGGCCTGGTGGGGAGGATGTTCGAGCCGCAGGCCCTGTGGCAGGCGCAATGCGCCGCGCAGGTCACCGGGCGGGCCATGCCCGCCGGGCACTTCATTCCTGAGGAACTGCCCGGCCCGACGGCCGATGCGCTGCGCGCTTTCTTCGGTTGACCAGCCGCGGCAGCAGGAAAGTGCGCCGCAGGCTGTCCGTCGCGGTGGCGGCGGTGGACTTCATGTCGTGCCCCAGGCTCGCGAGCTCCTCGTCGAGTTCCTCGATGCGGTCCGCCCAGCGGCCGGTTTGCATCTGCTCCATGGCGAGCACCATCCGCAGCGCCAGCAGGTTGCGCACCAGCCTGGCATTGCGGTCTTCGGGGAAGGGTGTCTCGCTCACGGCATCGTTCTCTTGGAGTGCTCCTAGCATCACACGTGCCTGATGCGTGGCGTGTCGGACCGGGGCCTTTGTCACCTTGGCTTGCACCTACCTCGCGCGTAGTACTCAGGCGACCGGAAAGGCCATCCGCCCGCTTCCCCGGCAGTGGAGGCAGGTCAGGTAGAGCTGGCCGGGTGCGGGGTCGAGCGCCGGTTCGTACCGGAACCAGCCACCGGCGCCCAGGCACTCCTCGCAGTGCGTCGCCTGTGCCGCGAGGATGGCGGCGTGGTCGGAAGCGGGGAGGTCGAGGGAGAGGAGTTCGGCCATGGCGTGCGTGGGCTTGGGTGTGCCCGCCACGGTAGCGCGCCTGCTGGGCCGCAAAGTCAGTGGCGGAACGCGCCGCGCGTAGGAAACAGGCGCTACCGGGCGTTACGAAGCCCAGCAGGGCAGCGCGCGTACGTCGAGCTGCGCCAGGCGCTTGCGCATGCGCAGGACTTCGTGGTCCTTGCTCAGCAGGGTGCAGCGGTGCTCGACCGCCAGGTCGATGAACTTCTGGTCGTCCGGATCGCCGCAGGTGACCGGCGCCTTGGCCGGACTGTCGTGCAGGCGCGCGTGCCGGTCGAAGTCGCCCAGGACGGCGCCCGGACTGCCGCGATGGAAGGCGACACGCGGCGCCAGCTTGGGATAGGCGAGCACCCGGGCGAGCTCTTCGCGCATGGCCGGCGTGGCCAGCCACTGCAGCGCGCCGCTCTCCAGCCCGTCCTTGAGTGCCTGCGCCCGGGGATCGCCGAACACCAGCAGGTCCAGCACCACGTTGGTGTCAAGCACCAGGCGCATCGGGCTTGCGCGCCGAACCGGCGACCATGTCGAAGCGGAACAGCCGGCATTCGATCGGGCCGTTCCACATCGGCACCCGGCGCGACTCCTTCAGGCGCATGCGCGTGGGCAGCTTGGGATCGGGCACCAGGACCCAGCCGGTCCACCCCGCGTAGTTGCGCTTCCAGTGGGACGCGAGCTGGGTGAAGAAGTCGCCGGCGTGCTCCATCTGTGCCTGCTCGCGCCCGCCCCGGCCGTGCCCCGCGACACCAGCCACCTCGATGCGCTCGCCGTAGGGCGGGTTGAGCAGCATGACGCCGGGCGTCTCGCTCGGCGGCATGCGCTGCAGGGCGTCGCCGCCGCGCAGCTGCACCGCGTGCGCGACGCCGGCGCGTTCGGCGTTGCGCTGCGCGAAGTCGACCATGCGGAAGGCCACGTCGCTGCCGAACACCGGCGCCGTCGGCGCGCGCCGCGCCGCAAGGGCCTCGGCCTTCAGCGCCTGCCAGTCGCTTGCCGCGTGCGGCTTCAGCCGCTCGAAGCCGAAGCGGCGCAGCAGGCCGGGCGCGATGTTGCAGGCGACCTGGGCCGCTTCGATGGCGATGGTGCCGCTGCCGCAGCAAGGGTCGTACAGCGGCACGGTCGCGTCCCAGCCGCTGGCCGCGATCATCGCCGCGGCCAGCGTTTCCTTCAGCGGCGCCTCGCCCTTGTCCTCGCGCCAGCCGCGCTTGAACAGCGGCTCGCCCGAGGTGTCGATGTAGAGCGTGACGTCCTCGGCCGCCAGGTGCGCGAAGATGCGCGCCACCGGCCGGTGCGTGTCGACGTCGGGGCGCACGCCGCCGTGCGCGCGGAAGCGGTCGGCGACGGCGTCCTTGATGCGCAGCGCGGCGAAGTTGAGGCTTTTCAGCGGGCTCTGGTGCGAGGTGAGTTCGATCTTGAAGCTGTCGCGCGCCGTGAACCACTCTTCCCACGCGACGGCGCTGGCCACCTCGTAGAGCTCCTGCTCGCCCCGGTAAGGCTGGTGCGCGAGTTCGACCAGCACACGCTGCGCCAGGCGGCTGTGCAGGTTGAGCTTCATCACCTCGGTCCAGGTCGCCAGCAACTGCACGCCGCCGCGGGCCGTGCGCAGGTCGCGGCCGCCCTCGCCGCAGATGCGCGCGACCTCGTCGCGCAAATACATTTCCACCCCGCCGGCGCAGGGCAGGAACAGTCTCAGGTCTTTCACAATTCCTTCCGCAGGTTGGCTGGCGCGATCCGCAGCGCTTCACGGTATTTCGCAACGGTCCGGCGCGCGCACTCGATGCCCTGCTCCCGGAGCATCTCGGAGATCTGGCTGTCCGACAGCGGCTTCTTGTTGCTCTCGGCCGCGACGAACTGCTTGATCAGCGCGCGCACGGCGGTGCTCGAGGCGTTGCCGCCCGTCTCGGTGCCGAGCGCGGAGCCGAAGAAGTACTTCAGCTCGAAGGTGCCGTAGGGCGTGGCCATGTACTTGGCGGTGGTGACGCGCGAGATGGTCGACTCGTGCAGGCCGAGTTCGTCCGCGATCTCCCGCAGCACCAGCGGCCGCATCGCCAGCTCGCCGTGGATGAAGAAATTGCGCTGCCGCTCGACGATGGCGCCGGACACGCGCAGGATGGTGTCGAAGCGCTGCTGGATGTTCTTGATGAACCAGCGCGCCTCCTGCAGCCGCTGCTGCAGCGCCTGGTGGCCTTCGCCGCGGTGGGCCTTGAGCGCGCCGGCGTAGACGTCGTGCACGCGCAGGCGCGGCATCACGTCCGGATTGAGCTGCACGCGGAAATTGGCGCGCGCGCCGCGCCCGACCTGGGTGACGATCACGTCCGGGATGACGATGTTGCGTTCGACGTCGATGAAGCGGCGGCCCGGTTTGGGCTCCAGCCGGGTGATCATGGCGATGGCCGACTTCACCTGCGCGTCGGTGCCGCCGCACAGCTGCGCCAGGCGCTTCACGTCGCGCTTGGCGAGCAGGTCGATCGGCTGCTGGCACACCTTGATCGCGATGGGGCACACCTCGTCGGCGGGCCGCGCGTCCTGCAGCACCCGCAGCTGCAGCATCAGGCACTCGGCCAGGTTGCGCGCGCCCACGCCGGGCGGATCCAGGTTCTGCAGCAGGTGCAGCGCCACCGTGAAGCGGTGCACCAGCTCCTCGTGCTGCTCCAGGTCGTCCGGCGCCAGGCTGGCGGCGATTTCCTCCAGCGTGTCCTCGAGGTAGCCGTCGTCGTTGAGCGACTCGATCAGGTAGCGCAGCGCCACGCGGTCGACCTCGGACTGGCGCAGGGCGAGCGCCTGCCGGTGCAGCCAGGACTGCAGCGACTCGTTGCCGCGCGCCAGCTCCGTCGCGTCGACCTCGTCGTCCTCGCCCGTGTTGTTGCGGCGCGCGGCCTGGGCTTCGCCGCCCCACTCGCCGTCGTCGGGCACCGTCTCGGTGGTGCCGTCGCCCTCCCAGTTGGGGGCGTTGTCCTCGCCGTACTCGGGCGCGTCCGCCTCGGCGGGTGCCGACGCAGCGCTGGTCTCCGCGCCCACGGCGCTGCCTTCGTAGGCCGACTCGGCGTCGCCGTCGTCGTTGGCGCGCGCGTCGGAAGCAGCGGGGCCGAACTCCTCGGGCCCCTCCTCCACCTGCACTTCCAGGAAGGGGTTGTCGTCCAGCATCTGCTGGATCTCCTGGCTCAGCTCCAGCGTGGACAGCTGCAACAGCCGGATCGACTGCTGCAGCTGGGGCGTCAACGCGAGGTGCTGCGAGACGCGCAGCGAAAGTCCCTGCTTCATACGGACAGCGGAATTGCTTCCTGCCTCACATCCGGAAGTGCTCGCCGAGGTAGACCCGGCGCACGTCTGCGTTGTTGACGATGTCCGCCGGCGTGCCCTGCGCCAGCACCCGGCCCTCGCTGATGATGTAGGCGTGGTCGCAGATGCCCAGCGTCTCGCGCACGTTGTGGTCGGTGATCAGCACGCCGATGCCGCGCGACTTGAGGAAGCCGATGATGCGCTGGATCTCGATGACCGCAATCGGGTCGATGCCGGCGAAAGGCTCGTCCAGCAGGATGAAGCGCGGCTGCGTGGCCAGCGCCCGCGCGATCTCCACGCGCCGCCGCTCGCCGCCCGACAGGGCCACGGCCGGCGAATCGCGCAGGTGGTCCACCCGCAGGTCCTGCAGCAGGCGCGTGAGGCGCTTTTCGATCTCCTCGCGCGACAGGGCCTGGCCCTGCGCATCGCGCTGCAACTCCAGCACGGCGCGCACGTTGTCCTGCACGTTGAGCTTGCGGAAGATGGACGCTTCCTGCGGCAGGTAGGACAGGCCCAGGCGCGAACGCCGGTGGATGGGCATGTGCTCCACGGCCCGGCCGTCGATGGCGATCTCGCCGCCGTCGGCGCGCACCAGGCCGACGATCATGTAGAAGGACGTCGTCTTGCCCGCGCCGTTGGGCCCCAGCAGGCCCACGACCTCGCCCTTGGCGACCGACACGGACACGTCCTGCACGACCTTGCGGCCGCTGTAGGACTTCTGCAGGTGGCGCGCTTCCAGCCGGCTCTCGGTCTCCGTGGCCGGCGGCGCGTGCACCGTTTCCGCATCTCCCATCAGCGCGACTCCGGGGCGAGGCTGCTCGCCGGCCGCGCCCGCGCCGATGCCGCGGGCCGCGGCGCGGAGGCGGCAGCGGCGGCCGCGGAGGCCGAACCGGCCGA
>NZ_JBYNTT010000030.1:0-33316 GCF_057784995.1 Ramlibacter sp. G4-7 | reverse complement strand
CGCCCACCGCACCGGCGGCGAAGCCCCCGGCGACCGCGGCGGCGCTGCCCCCGGTGCCGGTGGTGCCAGTCGCGCCCGCGGCGCCCCTGCGCGTGGCGGTGACGGAACCGGCGCGTCCGCCCATGCTCCACCGCGATGCCAACGCGGCCTGGCGCGAGCTGGCCGCCGCCTGGAAGCTGGCGCCGCCGGAGGGCAACGGCAATCCCTGCGCCGCCTTCGCACGCGAGCAGGTGCACTGCTTCGAGAAGAACCTGAGCCTCGCCCTCATCCGCCAGCTCGGGCGGCCCGGCGTCGTCACGCTGGACGCGGAGACCGGCCGGCCGTCGTACGCGCTGCTGGTGGGCCTGACCGAGCAATCGGCCACCCTGCAGGCCGGCGGCACGCAACAGACGGTGACGCTCTCGGCGCTGGGCCAGCGCTGGCACGGCGACTTCGCCACGCTGTGGCGGGCGCCGGAGGGCTTCCGCGAGACGCCGGCCGACGGCAAGGCGGGACCGGAGATCGACTGGGTCGCGACCCACCTGGCCGCCGCCCAGGGCGCGTCCGCGCCGGCGAGCCCCGCGAAGCTGGACGCCAGGCTGCGCCAGGACGTGCGTGCCTTCCAGGTGGCGCAAGGCCTGCCGGCGGACGGCCGGCCCGGTCCGCTCACCTTCATGCAATTGAACCGTGCCGCCGCCGTCGACGAACCGCGGCTGCGCAGCCAACCCTGAGTCCCGCGCATGTCCTACATCCTCGATGCCTTGCGCCGCGCCGATGCCGAGCGGGAGCGCGATCCGGCCCGTGGCATCCATGCCCAGCCGGCCGCCGGTGCTGCGGTGCAGGCGCGCAGCCGCGTGCCGGCCTGGGTCGGCGGCGCAGCCGCACTGGCGCTGGTGCTCGCCGCGGCCCTGGCGTTCTGGCCGCGTCCTGCGCCTGCTCCGGTGGTCGTCGCGGCACCTGCCCCCGTCGCCCTCCCGGCGCCGGCGGAGCCTGCGATGCCGCCCCCTGTGCTTTCCAGGCCCGCGGTCGTGCCGGTCGCGGCGGCCGTGATGCCGCCCCCGCCCCCTGTGACGGTGCAGCCGCCGCGCGCCACGCCGATGCCGGCAGCGGCGCCTGCACCGGCAGCAGCACCGCCTGCGCTCGCGGCCGCGCCCGTGGTCCGCAGTCCCCAAGCGGTCGCTGCGGCCACCGCACGCATGCCCGTGCCGGTTGTGCCGGAGTCGCCGGCCACGGCTGCCGCTCCCTCCGCGGCCGCGGCCCCGGCCGCTGACCGCGTCTACAACGTCGCCGAACTGCCGGCGGACGTGCAAGGCCAGTTGCCCAAGCTGGCGATCACGGGCGGCGTGCACTCCGAGAATGCCGCCCAGCGCATGCTGATCGTCGCGGGGCAGATCGTGAACGAGGGGGCCGAGGTCGCGCCCGGCGTCGTGCTGGAGCACATCCGGCAGCGGACCGCGGTGCTGCGTTTCCGCGGCTACCGCTACAGCGTCCCCTTCTGAGGCCGGCCCCAGGCCGCCGGAATGCCGTGCCCCTGCGTGCTGCCATGAACCGCCGAAGCATCCTGCTGGCAGGCGCGGGCGCGGCGCTCCTGGCGCCCGCCGTGCGTGCGAACGACGAGGCGCTGTGGCAGCTGCTGCGCGCCGGCGGGCAGGTGGTGCTGCTGCGGCACGCCGTCACCGATCCCGGCGTCGGCGACCCGCCCGGCTTCCGCCTGGACGAGTGCAGCAGCCAGCGCAACCTGAGCGAGGCCGGGCGGCGGGAAGCGCAACGCCTGGGGGCCGCCTTGCGCGCGCACCGCGTGCCCGTGGGCGAGGTGCTCACGAGTCCGTGGTGCCGCTGCCGGGACACCGCACGGCTGGTGTTCGGGCAGGAAGGCCGTGCGCAGCCGGCGCTCGGCAACCTGTTCGGCCGGCGCGACGCGGAGGCGGCGCAGGTCGAAGCGCTGCGGCGCCTGGTGCGCCCGCCGCCGGCCGGCAACACCTTCATGGTCACGCACGGGTCCACCGTCTACGCGCTCACCGGCGTGTCGCCGGGCACGGCGGAGATGGTGGTGCTGACGCCGGCCGAAGCCGGCTTCCGGGTGGCAGGACGCCTGGCGGCGCCCGCCTGATCATTCCGAAGCGACCTTGTGCGGCGGCTGGTAGACGGACCAGCGCCCGTCCCGGAACAGGTAGAGCCCCGAGGAGATGCGCGTCGCGTCGCTGCTGGCATAGAGCGCGGCCGCGCTGAAGCGCAGGGTGGCGATGGCCGCCTCGTCGTCGGCCCGGGCGAACACCAGGCCGCCGCGGTCCGGCACGGCGGCGACGATGCCGGCGGGCGAGTCGCGCAGCTGGTCCAGCCAGAAGCCGCGGTCCAGGAAGTAGCTGCTATCGAGTTCCGGCGCGTTGCCGTGCACCTGCATGAGCCCGCCGGTCCATGGCTCGGCCAGGGGGACGCCATAGCGCTCGCGCAGGTTGTCGACGGCCCGGTCCAGCGCCTGCTGCGGCGACAGGCGCAGGCGTTCCAGGTCGTCGGGCATGGCGCTCTGCACTCGGCGCTGGCCGTCGAAGACGAGGCGCAGGTGCATGTCGCCCAGGTACTGGAACCAGCTGGCCTCGAATTCGAACTCGCGGCCGTCGGCGGCGCGGGCGCTGATCTTGCCGAAGGGCGTGAGCCCCTCGTCGAGCTTGTTGGCGCCCGGGCTTTCGCGCAGGACGACCAGCAGGTTGGCGGCGCTGGCGTCGAAGTGTTCCTCGTCGCGGCTGTCGCCGGCGACCGCCACCGAGGCCGCCAGCAGTGCCGCGGCGGCGAAGACCGTTCTCCATCCGTACTTCATCGCAGTCCCGTCCTCTGCTGCCATCGTGAAGGCAGGCGCGACGGTATGCAAGCGCTGTCTTGCCACGGGGCGTGGGACCTTGGGGCTACGTCTCTGCTCGACAACGCCATTGGTTACCCTTCTTGCTCCCTCGGGTGAACATGTAATGGATTCGCTGCCTACGATCGCAGCTCTTCGTTGTCACTCCCAGAGGTAAGCATTCCATGGCCCTGCAGTCTCCCTTCTTCAACAGCAACAACAAGCGTGAAGAGGGCTATCCCCGTCCCGGGATGAGCCCCAATGCCGCCGCCGCCGCAGGCCAGGCGCCGGTGGCCGCCGCGCCGCAGCAGCAGCCGGCCCCGGCTGCCACCTCCATGCCGGCGAAGGAAGGCGAGAGCAAGCTGACCGTCGGACCGAACATCAAGCTCAAGGGCGTGGAGATCACCGACTGCGACACGCTGGTGGTGGAAGGCTCCGTGGAAGCGACGATGGACTCGCGCGTGATCCAGATCTCCGAGCGTGGCGCCTTCAAGGGCTCCGCCGAGATCGACGTCGCCGAGATCCGCGGCCTGTTCGAGGGCAACCTCACCGTGCGCCAGAAGCTCGTGATCTATTCGACCGGCAAGGTCACCGGCAAGGTGCGCTACGGCAAGGTCGTGATCGAAGAGGGCGGCCAGCTCACCGGCGAGATCGAGGCAGGTGCCGGCCCGGCCAAGACCGCCACCGGCGACAAGCGCCCCGGCCTGCAGCCGGTGCAGTAAGCGCGCAGGCGACGGTCGCTAGACGACCGTCGTGTGCCGCGCGATGCAGGTGTCCAGCGTCTCCTCGTGGGGGCGCTGCCACCAGTTTCCCGTCGAGAAGATCTCCACCTCGCTGTGGCCGGCGAAGCCCTGCGCTTCGACCCAGCCGCGGATGCGCGGGATGTCGATGACGCCGTCGCCCATCATCCCGCGGTCGTTGAGCAGGTCGGTCGTCGGCGTGAGCCAGTCGCACACGTGGAACGCGAGCAGCCGGTCCTGGCCGGCGCGCGCGATCTGCTGCTGCAGCTTGGGGTCCCACCAGGTGTGGTAGATGTCGACGGCCACGCCCAGCGCTCCGGAGCGCTGCGGATCCAGCGCGTCGCAGATGTCCAGCGCCTGCTCCAGGGTGTTCACGCACGCGCGGTCGGCTGCGTACATCGGGTGCAGCGGCTCGATCGCGAGCGGCATGCGCGCCTTCCTCGCGTACTCCAGCAGGTCGGCGATGCCGTCGCGCACCTGCGTGCGCGCCAGGGCGATGTCCTTGTGGGCCGCCTTGCCCTGCAGGGCGCCGGGCAGGCCACCCACCACCAGCACCAGGCAGGGTGCGCGCAGTTCGGCCGCCTCGTCCACGGCGCGGCGGTTGTCGTCGCGCGCGGCCTGCAGGCCGGCTGCATCGGCGGCGGGGAACATGCCGCCACGGCAATAACCGGAGAGCTCCAGCCCGTGCGTGCGCACCAGTTGCGAGACCTTGGCCAGGCCGGCGGCGTGGACCTGGTCGCGCCAGGGCGAGATCGCGCGGATGCCGCGGCGCACGCAGGCTTCGATGATGTCGGGCAGCGGCAGGTCGACGCCGCGGCTCTTGCGGATGGTGGCGGTGTTGATCGACAGCCAGCGATGGTCTTGGGAAAAGTCGCGCATGGTGGGTTCAGGAAGAAGGGCTGCGGTCGCGCCGCCATTGGCGGATGATCGCCGCGTTGTCCAGGTCGCCGTCGCCGGCGGCGATGGCGTCGCGCATCAGGCGCGCATGGGTTTGTGACAGGGGCAGGGGCTGGCCGGCGGCCTGCCCGGCTTCCAGCATCAGCAGCACGTCCTTCAGGTGCTGGCGGATGCGCGATTGGGGCTCGAACCGGCCGCTGACCATCATGGCGCCCTTGGCTTCGGCGGCGGCCGAGCGGGCCGGTGTCGCGAGTACCAGGGACAGGAAGGCGTCCGGCGCGATGCCCAGGCTCTCGGCGAAGGCCATGCCTTCGGCCAGCGCCGCGCGGTTGAGGCCCAGCACGAGGTTGGTGGCGAGCTTGGCCTTGGCAGCCATGCCGGCCGCGCCCACGTGCACGCGCTGGCCCGCCAGGGCATCGAGCACCGGCGCCCAGCGGGCGATGGCATCGGCCTCGCCTCCCAGCAACTGCGTCGCTTCGCCGGCGGCGATCTGCTGGCTGGAGCCGGACAGCGGCCCTTCGATGAACGCGATGCCGCGCTCGCGCAGCCGTGCGGCCAGGGCCTGCAAGGCTTCGGGCGTGCCGGTGGAGCAGTCGATGACGGCCTGCACGCGATGGCCTGCGGCCAGCAGGCCCGCAGGCTGCTCCAGCACCGACAGCACGTCTTGCGTGTCGAACACGGCCAGCAGCACGCAGGAACAGCGGGCACCGACGGCACTGACCGAGTCGTGCGGCGTGCCGCCGGCTGCTCGCAGCGCGGCGCGCGGCTCCTCGCGCAGGTCGAAACCATGCACCGCGAAGCCAGCGGCCAGCAGGCGCTGCGCCAGCGCCTGCCCCACCAGGCCCAGGCCGACCAGGCCGACGGCTTGCTTGTCCATGCTCACGGCGTCAGGGAGCTGCCGCCGCAGATCTGGATTTCCTGGCCCGTGATCGCCGCGGCGGCCGGCGACAGCAGGTAGGCCACCAGCGAGGCCACTTCCTGCGGCTGGATCAGGCGGCCGATGGGCGGGACGCGCGAAGGCGTGCCCTGGCGGGCCGGGTCACTGAGCATGGCGGTCTGGGTGGCGGCCGGCGAGACCACGTTGACGGTGACGCCTTGCGTGACGACCTCGGCGGCCCAGCTGCGGGCGAGCGATACCAGCGCCGCCTTGGTCGCGGCGTACTGGCTGCGGCCCGCCACCCCATGGGCGACGCGGCTTCCCACCAGCACCATGCGGCCGTGGCCGGCGCGCGCCATGGCCGGTAGCAGGACATCGGCGATCTGCGTGGCGGCCTGCACGTGCAGCCGCCACATGGCCTCGCCTTGTCCCGCGTCGAGCTGCCCCAGCGGGGCGGGGCGCAGGATGCCGGCGGCATGCACCACCGCCTGCAGCGGGCCGGCGGCTGCGAGCGCCGGGGCCAGCGCCGCGGCGTCGCCCAGGTCCAGCGCGACGCCGGCGAAACGCGCGTGTCCGAGCGCCGGCGCCGCGATGTCGAAGCCCAGGACCTGCCAGCCCTCGTCCAGCAACTGGCGGGCGACGGCCAGGCCGATGCCCGAACTGCTGCCGGTCACGAGGACGCGGCGGCCCTCATTCGACACGGATGTTGCCCTCGGTGATGATCTTCTGCATCCGCGCCATGTCGGACGACTGGAACTTCGCGAAGTCTTCCACCGAGCCCGGCGTGAGCAGCAGGCCTTGCTGCGCCAGCTTGTCCTTCATGTCGCCGGCCAGCGCCTTGTTCACTTCGGTGTTGAGGCGCTGCGTGACCTCCGCCGGCAGCCTGGCCGGACCCCACAGGCCGTACCAGCTGTAGAACTCGAAGCCGGGGAGGGTCTCGGCCACCGTCGGCACTTCCGGCAGGTTGGGCGCACGGCTGCCGGACGTCACCGCGATCACGCGCAGCAGCCCGCCCTTGTGGTACTGCAGCGAACCGAGGATGGGATCGATGAAGCCGTCGATCTGGCCGCCGATCAGGTCCTGGAAGGCCGGCGCGGTGCCCTTGTACGGAACGATCATGTACTCGATGTTGCCGCTGCGCTTGAGAAGCTCGGTCGAGAGGTGGCCGGCGGAGCCGATCGAGCCCACGGCGAAGGTCATCTTGCCGGGATGCGACTTGGCATAGGCCAGCAGCGACTTGATGTCGGTGACCGGCAGGTTCTTGTTGATGGCCACCGACAGCGGCGCCTTGGCCACCAGCGCGATCGGCTGGAAGTCCTTCACCACGGCATAGGGCACGGACTTCATCGTCATGGGGGCGCTGACGAAGGTGGAGGCGTTGAACAGCAGCGTGTAGCCATCGGCCGGCGCCTTGGCGACGGCGTCGGCGCCTATGGTGCCGTTGCCGCCCGGACGGTTCTCGACCACGAAGGGCTGGCCCAGCTGCTCGCCCAGCTTCTGCGCCAGCTGCCGCCCCACCGCGTCCAGCGTGCCGCCGGGCGGGAAGGGAATGATCATCTTCACCGGGCGCGCCGGCCAGGCCTGGGCGAGGACAGCGGCGCTGGCGGCGGCCAGGCAGGCGGCGAGCGCGAGCTTGAGGACGGTCTTGAACATGGCGGGTCTCCTCGGGTCGTGCGGATCAGGCGATGCCGTGCAGCGCTGCGAGCGTCTTCATGCGCTGCACCGCCAGCTCGGGCTGCTCCAGCAGGTTGGCCGCGTCGGCCAGCCGGAACAGTTCGGCGAAGTGGGGCAGGCTGCGCGTGCTCTGCTGCCCGCCGACCATGGTGAAGTGCTTCTGGTGGCCATTGAGCCAGGCCATGAACACGACGCCGGTCTTGTAGAAGCGCGTGGGTGCCTGGAAGATGTGGCGCGAGAGCGGGACGGTGGGGCCCAGGATGGCGTGGAAGCGCTCGAGGTTGCCCTGCGCCAGTTCGCCCAATGCGGCGCTCGCAGCCGGCGCGATCGCATCGAAGATGCCCAGCAGGGCGTCGCTCTTGCCCTGGTTGGGGGTGCTTCCGTACCCGTCGCCCGCGATCAGTTCGGCGTAGTTGAAGTCGTCGCCCGTGTACATGCGCACGCCCGCGGGCAGGCGCCGGCGCATCGCGATCTCCTTGTCCTTGTCCAGGAGGGAGATCTTGATGCCGTCCACCTTGGCGGCGTGCGCGGCGATGATGCCCAGCGCCGTGTCCATCGCGGCCTCGACGTCCTGGGTGCCCCAGTAACCGGCCAGCGCCGGGTCGAACATGTCGCCCAGCCAGTGCAGCACCACCGGCTGCTTCGCCTGCGAGAGGATGCGGCCGTAGACCTTCTCGTAGTCGGCTGGTCCCCTGGCCACGCGGGCCAGCGCCCGGCTGGCCATGACGATCAGCCTGCCACCGAGCTTTTCGATGGCGGCCATCTGCTCCTCGTAGGCGCGGATCACGTCGTCCACGCTGGTCGCGCTTTCCGGTGCCAGGTGATCGGTGCCGCAGCCCGAGGCGACGATCGCGCCGGGCACGTCGCGCGCCGCGTCGAGCGAGCGGCGGATCAGTTCCAGCGAGGTGGGCCAGTCCAGGCCCATGCCGCGCTGGGCGGTGTCCATCGCCTCCGCCACGCCCAGGCCGAGCGACCAGAGGTGCCGGCGGTAGGCGATCGTGGCGTCCCAGTCGACGGCGGCCTGCAGCCAGGGATCGACCGCGGCCAGCGGGTCGGCCACGACGTGCGCGGCGGAGTAGGCGATGCGGTTGAACTTCACGCCGGCCGCCGGCTTCACCGGCGCGGTGCCGCGCAGCGTGTACGTTTCGAGCTTGCCCGCGGGCGTGGGCAGTTGGAGCGACAGGGCCATGGCGTGCGTCCTCAGAACTTCAGCGCCGGCACGTCGACGAAGCGGCGTTCCTTCCAGCTTTGCAGCGCGGCTTCCACCAGCTGCACGCCCTTGGCGCCTTCGGGCAGCGTCCACTTGTACGGCGTGTCTTCGACCACGTGGCGGATGAAGGCCTCCCACTGGATCTTGAAGCCGTTGTCGTAGAACTCCGTGTCGGGCACTTCCTGCCACTGCGCGCCGAAGTCCATGGTGTTCTTCACGTCCGGGTTCCACACGGGCCGCGGCGTGTTGACGCGGCTCTGGGCCTTGCAGCCGGTCAGCGTGGCGACCGCGGAGCCGTGCGTGCCGTCGACGTGGAAGGTCACCAGGTCCTCGCGGTTGACGCGGGTGGCCCAGGACATGTTCAGCTGGGCGATCACCGGCTCGCCGTTGTGGCCGACGAGTTCGGCGATGGCGTAGGCCGCATCGTCGGCGGTGGCCTGGTACGGCTTGCCTTCTTCGTCCCAGCGCTGCGGGATGTGGGTGGCACCGAGGCAGGAGATGGACTTGACCTCGCCGAACAGGTTGTCCAGCACGTAGCGCCAGTGGCACATCATGTCCAGGATCATCCCGCCGCCGTCTTCCGCGCGGTAGTTCCAGCTGGGGCGCTGGATGGGCTGCAGGTCGCCCTCGAACACCCAGTAGCCGAACTCCAGGCGCAGCGACAGCATGCGGCCGAAGAAGCCGGCGCGGCGCAGCATGTCCAGCTTGCGCAGCCCGGGCAGGAACAGCTTGTCCTGCACCGCGCCGTGCTTCATCCCGGACTTCTCGGCGACCTTGGCGATCTCGACGGCCTCGCCCAGTGTGGTGGCGATGGGCTTTTCGCAGTACACGTGCTTGCGGGCGCGCAGCGCCTTGGCCAGCAGCTTGGGCCGCATCTGCGTCGTGCCGGCGTCGAAGAAGACCGTGTCCTCGGGGTTGGCCAGCGCCGCGTCCAGGTCGGTGCCCCAGCGCGCGATGTTGTGCGCCCTGGCCAGGGCCTCGATCTTCTCGGCGTTGCGGCCGATCAGGATCGGGTCCGGCATCACCTTGTCGCCGTTGGCCAGCGTCACGCCGCCCTGGTTGCGGATGGCGACGATGGAGCGGATCAGGTGCTGGTTCATGCCCATGCGTCCGGTGACGCCGTGCATGATGATTCCGAGACGTTGGGTGGCCATGTTTTCACGCCGGCGGTGGCGCCGGTTCCTTGGTTGGGGGTTGGGCGTTGGGCAGGAAACGCGTCGGGCGCTGGCCGCTCGACGCGGGAAAAATCACTTGTGGACTTCGAGGCCGGCGGCCTTCACCAGCGCGGCGTTGGTCTTGATCTCTTCACGCACGTAGGCGTCGAACTGCGCCGGCTCCAGCGTCCAGGCGTCGGCGCCCAGCGCCGCGAAGCGCTCCTTGACCTCCGGCGTGGCGAGCGCCTTCTCCACCTCGTCCTGCAGCCGGTTCACGATCGCCGCGGGCGTCTTCGCCGGAGCGAACATGCCGATCCAGAAATTGAATTCGGAGCCGGGCACGCCGGCTTCCGCCGTGGTGGGGACCTCGGGCAGGGCGGCGGCGCGCTTGGGCGAACCGACGGCGAGCGGCACCAGCTGGCCGTTGCGGATCTGGCCGATCACCGGCGCGATCGGCGAGAAGTAGTAGTCGACGCGGCCGGCGACCACTTCCGTGACGGCCTCGGCCGAGCCCTTGAACGGGATGTTCTGCGCATCGATCTTCGCGGCCAGCTTGAATTTCTCGGCGTTCAGGTGCGTGGCGCTGCCCTGGCCGGCCGAGGCGAAGTTCATGCTGCCCGGCTTGGCGCGCGCGGCAGCCAGCAGGTCCTTCAGCGTCCGGATGTTCTTGGCCGGCGAGATCACCAGCACGTTGGGCGTGGAGGAGATCGGCGTGATCGGCACGAAGTCCGCCACCGTGTCGAAAGGCAGCTTGGCGAAGGTGTGCGGGCTGACCGTGTGCGACGAGGAGTGGACCATGAGGGTGTAGCCGTCCGGGGCGGCCGTGGCCACCTGGGCCTGCCCGATGGTGCCGCTGGCACCGCCCTTGTTCTCCACGATGAGCTGCTGGCCCATGCTCTGGCCCATCTTGTCCGCGATGGCGCGCGCGATGATGTCCGTGGTGCTGCCCGCGGCGAAGGGCACGATCACCCGGATCGGCTTGCTGGGATAGCCCGCTTGCGCGAAGGCGCCCAGCGGTGCCGCTGCGACGAGCGCGGCGAGGGTGAGGGTGAGGGAACGTCGGCTGAAGGGCAAGGCTGACTCCTGGCTTGTTAATTCACTAGTTGGTGAATTATAAGCAGCGCGTCGCCCGTGGCAAGCCCCCGCCGCCGGCAGGGATTCAGGCGTTCAGGAGGTAGCCCAGGATCACGTCCGTCATGTGCGACAGGCGTTCGGCGCGGGCCTTGGGCGCGAGCAGGTCGCGCCCGAAGATGGCCGCCAGGGTGTGGCTGTTGGAGAGGTAGAAGTAGGCCAGGCCGGCGATCGACACGTACAGCTGCACCGGGTCGACGCCGCCGCGGAAGGACCCTTCCTTGCGCCCGCGTTCCAGCACGGTCGCGAGCGTCTCGATCACCGGCGAGTTCAGCTCGCGCGCCCGCTTGGACTCGCTCAGGTGCCGCGCCTTGTGCAGGTTGGCGCTGTTCAGCAGCGTGATGAATTCCGGGTGCTGCAGGTAGTAGTCCCAGGTGAACTCGATCAGGCGGCGCACGGCGGTGGCGGGCTCCAGCTCGGTGAGGCGCAGCTTGCGCTCCTCGTCGCGGATGTCGCGGTAGACCTGCTCCAGCACCGCCTCGAACAGCTGCTCCTTGTCGGCGAAGTAGTAGTAGAGGAGGCGCTTGTTCAGGCCGGCGCGCTCGGCGATGCGGTCCACGCGTGCGCCCCCGAGGCCGTGCTCGGCGAATTCGTCGCGGGCCGCTGCTAGGATCGTGCTCTGCGAGCGATCCGCGTCGCGCGTTCGTTCTTCGCCGGCGGGGCTGGGGTCTCGGGCCATCGCCCCATAATTCACCAAACAGTTAATCGAGTCAAGCATGATGTCGCAAGAGAAGCAGCTCGCAGGGCACCTGATCGTCGAATGCCTGGTCGCCCAGGGCGTGGAGACCGCCTTCGGCGTGCCGGGCGAGAGCTACCTGGCGGTGCTGGATGGCTTCCACAAGTACCGCGACCGCATCCGCTTCGTGATCAACCGCCAGGAGGGTGGCGCCGCCTTCATGGCGGAAGCGCACGGCAAGATGGGCAACCGGCCCGGCATCTGCTTCGTGACGCGCGGCCCGGGCGCGACCAACGCCTCCATCGGCGTGCACACGGCCTTCCAGGACTCCACGCCCATGGTGCTGTTCGTCGGCGACGTGGCGAGCGACCAGCGGGACCGCGAGGCCTTCCAGGAAGTGGAGTACGCCAGCTTCTTCGGCCCGAGCACCAAGGGCATGGCCAAGCGCGTGGAGCGCATCGACGACCCCGACCGCATCCCGGAGTACGTGGCGCGCGCCTTCGCCACGGCCATGAACGGCCGTCCCGGACCCGTGGTGCTGGTCCTGCCCGAGGACATGCTCGTCAAGCCCACCGCGGCGCGCCCGACCGCGCGCGTGGAGCCGGTGGAAGCCTGGAGCGACCCGGGCGCGCTGCGCACGCTGCGCGAGATGCTGCTGGCCGCCAGGAAGCCCTTCGTGATCGCCGGCGGTGGCGGCTGGACCCCGCAGTCGGCGCAGGCGCTGCAGCGCTTCGCCGAGAACTGGAAGCTGCCCGTGGGCAACGCCTTCCGCTTCCAGGACACGTTCGACAACCACCACCCGCTGTACGCGGGCGACGTGGGCATCGGCCTCAATCCGAAGCTGGCCGCACGCATCCGCGAGAGCGACCTGATCCTGGCCATCGGCCCGCGCCTGGGCGAGATGACCACCAGCGGCTACAGCCTGCTGACGCCGCCCAAGGCAGCCCAGAAGCTGGTCCACATCCACGCGAGCGCCGAGGAGCTGAACCGCGTGTACCAGGCCGACCTGGCGATCAATGCCACCATGAACGCGGCGGCCCGTTCGCTGGAGGTGCTGACGGCGCCGACCGAGCTGCCCTGGGCCGCCTGGACCGAGGCCGCGCACGCCGACTACGAGGCGAACCTGCAGCCCCAGCAGCTGCCCGGGAGCATCGACATGCCCGCCATCGTCGCCGTGCTGCAGAAGCGCCTGCCGGCCGATGCGCTGATCACCAACGGCGCGGGCAACTTCGCTTCCTGGACGCACCGCTTCTTCCGCCACCACGGGCTGGCCAAGGGCCACAAGACCCAGCTCGCGCCGACCTCCGGGGCGATGGGCTATGGCGTGCCCGCGGGCATCGCGGCGAACCTGGTGTCGGGGCGCGTGGCGCTCACCATGGCGGGGGACGGCGACTTCCTCATGACGGGGCAGGAGCTCGCCACCGCCTCGCAGTTCGGGGGCAAGTCCATCATCGTGCTGCTGAACAACGGCATGTACGGCACGATCCGCATGCATCAGGAGCGCGAGTACCCGACGCGGGTGGAAGGCGCCGGCACGCAGCTGGCCAACCCCGATTTCGTGGCGCTGGCCAAGGCGTACGGCTACGAAGGCACGCGCATCGAACGGACCGAGGAGTTCGAGCCGGCGCTGGTGGCGGCGCTGGAGCGCAAGCAGGGCACGGTGATCGAGGTGGTACTGGATCCCGAGGTGATCACGACCCGCGGGACGCTGAGCGGAATCCGCGCGGCGGCGCAGAACAAGGGTGGGTGACCGCAGCCCCCGTGCAGGCGGGGGCCCAGGGCATCGGCAGAAGCGGCGCGTTGCGCCGCTTCTGCGTTTTGCGGCACAGCAAAGAAAAACGCCGGCTCGCGCCGGCGTTTTCAGCGACCGGGAAGCCCGATTACTTGACGTGCTTGCCGATCAGGCCAGCCATTTCGAACATGGACACCTGGCCCTTGCCGAACAGGGTGCGCAGCTTGTCGTCCGCGTTCACCATGCGCTTGTTCGCCTGGTCCTGCAGCTTGTTCTTCTTGATGTAGGCCCACAGCTTGCTGACGATCTCCGTGCGGGGCAGCGGAGCATTGCCGACGACGGCCGCCAGGGACGCGTCGGGGGTCAGGGGCTTCATGAACGCCGCGTTCGGGGTGCGCTTCTTGGCCGGAGCCTTCTTGGCAGCAGCCTTCTTCGCGGGCGCGGCCTTCTTGGCGACAGCCTTCTTCGCCGGTGCGGCCTTCTTCGCAGTTGCCTTCTTTGCCGGTGCCGCCTTCTTGGCCGGGGCCTTCTTCGCGGCCGCCTTCTTGGCCGGCGCTGCCTTCTTCGCCGGGGCCTTCTTCGCCGCTTTCTTTGCAGTTGCCATGATTGAATTTCCTTCTAGAAGTTGATTGAACCTACCAGTGAAAAACTGCACTCGCTGGCAGTGCGGATGCTAAGGGAGAAATTGGGCGCGTCCAAGGGAAAACAGCGGTTTTTCATTGGGAGATGTTGCTTTTTCTCCGCGAGAAGCGCGCGCGTTTCCCTCTGGAGATGAGCCATTCGCCCTCTGGCGGCGCTGCTCGCGCGTGCGATTCGCGCTCGGTGGGGCCCTCGCACGAGAGCGAAAACACGCGCGCGCATTGCTCACCCACTGCGGGAGAAAACGCGATCAACGTCGCGCCAGCACTGGGGATTTCGCTCTCGCACGAGCGCCGCGCGGCAGCCGCGCAAGGCACGCGCTAGCGCCTGCGCGGTGCCGTCGCGAGCACCACGCCCACGAGCGCCGAGGCGAACGCGATCAGCTGCACGCCCACGAGCGACTCTCCCAGCACCAGCACGCCCACCAGCGCGGCGGAAACGGGCAGCATGGCCGTGAACACGCCCGCTTGCGCCGCCGGCACCACCTTGAGTCCCGTCATCCACAGCCACACCGTCCACACGCTGGCGGCCAGCGCGTAGAACAGCAGCAGCAGCCAGGCGCCCGGTGCCACGGCACCGAAGTCGAAGCGCAGGGCCGCGTACAGGCCGAAGGGCGTCACCAGCGCGAAGCCCCAGAGGTTGATGAGGGAGGTGATGCGCTTGGGCCCCAGCACGCCCGTGAGCGCCTTGCCGATCACTGCGTACGAGGCTTCGCAGACGACCGCACCGAGCACCAACAGGTTGCCCAGCCACGCCCGGCTGGCGTCCTGCGTGCCGCCGGGCGCATGGGCCGGCTGCGCGAACGCGAGCAGGGCGATGCCGGCGGCGGCGCAGGCGATGGCCGTCCACGTGCGCCCGGAGATGCGCTCGTGCAGGAACAGCCAGCTCAGGAGCGCCACCGTGGCCGGGATGGCGGCCATGATCACGCCCGCCGACACGGCGCTGGTCAGGCTGACGCCGAACAGCATGCACAGCGAGAACAGGAAGTTGCCCAGGAAGGACTCGAGGAACAGCAGGCGCCGGGTTCGGGCCGTCAGCGGCGGCTCGTTGGCGGGCTTGCGCAGCCAGTGCAGCATGGCCAGGCCGCCGATGCCGAACCGCAGCCACGCGAGCAGGAAGACCGGAAAGGCTGCGGCGAGCGGCTTGGACAGGGCCACGTAGCTGCCGACCAGGGACATGCTGAGGGCAAGGCACGCATAGGCCAGGGGCCGGCTCGGGACGAGGCTCATCGACAATGGCGGGCGCAAAAAACGAAGGATCATGCCCCAAGCCCCCGAACGCCATGTCTTCGTCTACGGCACGCTGCGCCGCGGCGGCCGCAACGACATCAACCGGCTGCGGCCGGCGCCGGAGTACGTGGGCATGGGCGAGGTGCGGGGCGTCCTGTACCACATCGACTGGTACCCGGGGCTCACCCTCGGCGGCGAGGAGGCGGTGACGGTCGTGGGCGAGGTGTACCGCATCAGCCCGCAGCTCGAAGCGGTGCTCGATGCGATCGAGCAGATCGTGCCGGGGGCGGACAGCGAGTACTTCAAGCGCGAAGTCGCCATCGCGGTGCAGGGCGCCACGATCGACTGCCTGGTGTACGAGATCAATCCGGCGCACGCCAAGGGCCGGCAGGTGATCGGCCATGGCGACTGGATCGTCTTTCACACATCGTGAAATTCGTTTCACATTGCGGGATGGAGGCCTTGGTGCGCCGCCGCAAATTTTCTCAATACAAGAAAGCCTGTGCCGCATTGCGAAACGACGGGCGTAAGTAGCTGATATTCCTAAGAAAAATATTTAGTCTTATATAAGACACAAGAGCCCCACGAAGTCTTGTACAAGACTTAAAGTCCTCTCCATCGCGGCGCGCTTTGGCGCCGCCCCGGTTTCGGCATCAACCCAATGGAGAAAACCATGAGCAACTGGACCCACCTGACCCGCGAACAGCAGATCGCGCAGCTCGAAAAGGATTGGGCGGAGAACCCGCGCTGGAAGGGCATCAAGCGCGGCTACAGCGCCGCCGACGTGGTGAAGCTGCGCGGCTCGCTGGCGATCGAGCACACGCTGGCTCGCCGCGGCGCCGAGAAGCTGTGGAGCCTGCTGAACACGGAGCCCTTCGTGAACACGCTCGGCGCGCTCACCGGCAACCAGGCCATGCAGCAGGTCAAGGCCGGCCTCAAGGGCATCTACCTCTCCGGCTGGCAGGTCGCCGGCGACGCCAACAGCAACGGCGAGATGTACCCCGACCAGTCGCTGTACTCGGTGGACTCGGTGCCCAAGGTGGTCAAGAAGATCAACAACACCTTCGCCCGCGCCGACCAGATCCAGTGGAGCGAAGGCAAGGGCCCCGGTGACGAGGGCTACGTCGACTACTTCGCGCCCATCGTGGCCGACGCGGAAGCGGGCTTCGGCGGCGTGCTCAACGCCTTCGAGCTGATGAAGTCCATGATCGACGCGGGCGCCGCCGGCGTGCACTTCGAGGACCAGCTGGCCTCCGTCAAGAAGTGCGGCCACATGGGCGGCAAGGTGCTGGTGCCCACGCGCGAGGCGGTGGCCAAGCTGGTCGCGGCGCGCCTGGCCGCCGACGTGATGGGCACGCCCACCATCCTGCTGGCGCGCACCGATGCGGAGGCCGCGGACCTGGTCACCAGCGACGTCGACCCGATCGACCAGCCTTTCTGCACCGGCGAGCGCACGGTCGAAGGCTTCTACCGCACGCGCAAGGGCTTTGACCAGGCGGTCAGCCGCGGCCTGGCCTACGCCGAAGTCGCCGACCTGATCTGGTGCGAGACCGGCACGCCCGACCTGAAGTTCGCCAAGGACTTCGCCGACGCGATCCACGCGAAGTTCCCCGGCAAGCTGCTGGCCTACAACTGCTCGCCGTCCTTCAACTGGAAGAAGAACCTGGACGACGCCACCATCGCCAAGTTCCAGAAGGAGCTGGGCGCCATGGGCTACAAGTTCCAGTTCATCACGCTGGCGGGCTTCCACAGCCTGAACTACTCGATGTTCGAGCTGGCCTACGGCTACGCGCGCAACAACATGAGCGCCTTCGTCGAGCTGCAGCAGAAGGAGTTCAATGCCGCCGACAAGGGCTTCACCGCGGTGAAGCACCAGCGCGAGGTGGGCACGGGCTACTTCGACGCGGTGACCACCACGATCGAAGCCAACGCCTCGACCGCGGCCCTGAAGGGCTCGACCGAAGACGAGCAGTTCTTCGACGAGCACCAGGCCCAGCGCAAGGCGGCCTGACGCGCCGTCCCCACAGCCAGGCGCCAGGAGCCCGCGGCCGCGTGCCGCGGGCTTTGTTTTTGCGGGGCTCGTCAGTACAGTCGAGCCATCTGCCGCAGGGGAGGAAAGGCCATGGCTTCTTCGAACGGGGAAACGACGGGCGTCTTCAACATGGAGAGCATGAGCGGGGGCAAGCCCTGCCCGGACTGCGACGGGGCCGGCCGCCTGCGCTACGACAGCGAGAACATCAACGAGAAGTTCGAGGTCGAGAAGCAGACGGTCATCGTCGAGTGCGCGCGCTGCCTCGGCACGGGCCACGTGCCGGCGGGTTAGAATCGCGCCACGGTCCCGCCAAGGGCCGGCAACAAGGGCGAGAAAGGCATCATGGTTATGACACCGCGAACTACCCCGGAAGGTTCCACGGCCCGCTAGCGGCCGGGTAGTCGCGCCTCCACGAGCTCCATCGTCCAGGAAAAAAGCGCGGCTGCTGCCGCGCTTTTTTCATTTCCGGACAGATGTGCCCACCATGATCAACGTCACGCTTCCCGACGGCTCGCAACGCCAGTATCCCGCTCCCCTCTCGGTCGCCGAGGTGGCCGCCTCCATAGGCGCCGGCCTGGCCAAGGCGGCCATCGCCGGCAAGGTCGATGGCAAGGTGGTGGACACCGCCTACCGCATCGATCGCGACGCCAAGGTGGCCATCATCACGGCCAAGGACCCGGAAGGCCTGGACGTGATCCGCCACTCGACGGCCCACCTGCTCGCGTATGCGGTCAAGCAGCTGTATCCCGAGGCGCAGGTGACCATCGGCCCGGTGATCGACAACGGCTTCTACTACGACTTCTCGTACAAGCGTCCCTTCACGCCCGAGGACCTGGCGGCCATCGAGAAGCGCATGGGCGAGCTGGCGGCGAAGGACGAGCCGGTGACCCGCCGCGTGCTGCCGCGCGACGAAGCGGTGCAGCACTTCAAGGACATCGGCGAGCACTACAAGGCCGAGATCATCGGCAGCATCCCGGCCGGCGAGGACGTGTCCCTGTACGCCGAAGGCGGCTTCGAGGACCTGTGCCGCGGCCCGCACGTGCCCAGCACGGGCAAGCTCAGGCACTTCAAGCTCATGAAGGTGGCCGGCGCCTACTGGCGCGGCGACCACCGCAACGAGATGCTGCAGCGCGTGTACGGCACGGCCTGGGCCAGCAAGGAGGAACTGCAGCAGTACCTGACCATGCTGGAGGAAGCCGAGAAGCGCGACCACCGCAAGCTCGGCCGCGAGCTGGACCTGTTCCACATCGACGACGTCGCCCCCGGCGTGGTGTTCTGGCATCCCAAGGGCTGGGCCATCTGGCAGGCCGTGGAGCAGTACATGCGCCAGGTCTACCGGGACACCGGCTACCAGGAGGTCAAGGGCCCGCAGATCCTGGACAAGAGCCTGTGGGAGAAGACCGGCCACTGGCAGAACTACCGCGAGAACATGTTCACGACGGAGTCGGAAAAGCGCGAGTACGCGCTCAAGCCGATGAACTGCCCCGGCCACGTGCTGATCTTCAAGTCGCAGCTGCGCAGCTACCGCGACCTGCCGCTGCGCTTCGGCGAGTTCGGGCAGTGCCACCGCAACGAGCCCTCCGGGGCGCTGCACGGGATCATGCGCGTGCGCGGCTTCACGCAGGACGACGGCCACGCCTTCGTCACGGAGGACCAGATCCTGCAGGAGTGCGTGGACTACACGGCCAAGCTGCAGCAGGTCTACCGCGACTTCGGCTTCACCGACATCCTGTACAAGGTCGCGACCCGGCCCGAGAACCGCGTCGGCTCCGACGAGCTCTGGGACAAGGCCGAACACGCCTGCATGGAGGCGCTGCGCCGCTCCGGCGTGGAATTCGTCGTCTCGCCGGGCGACGGCGCGTTCTACGGCCCGAAGATCGAATACACGCTCAAGGACGCCCTGGGCCGGCACTGGCAGTGCGGCACGATGCAGGTGGACTTCAACACCGCGGAGCGCCTGGGCGCGGAATATGTCACGGAGTCCAGCGGCCGCGCCCACCCGGTGATGCTGCACCGGGCGATCGTGGGCAGCCTGGAGCGCTTCATCGGCATGCTGATCGAGCACCATGCCGGGGCGCTGCCTGCCTGGCTGGCGCCGGTGCAGGCCGTGGTCCTGAACATCACGGACGGCCAGGACGGTTACGCCCGTGACATCGCCAAAGCACTGGGAAATCAGGGGCTGCGCGTGGAGACCGATCTGCGCAACGAGAAGATCACGTATAAAATACGGGAGCACTCGCTGCAAAAGCCGCCTTATCTCCTCGTCGTCGGCGACAAGGAGAAGGCGGCTGGTGCCGTCGCCGTGCGCGCCCGGGGCAACAAGGACCTTGGCGTGATGAGCCTGGACGAGTTCTCCCGCAGGATCGCCGAGGACATCGCCGGAAAGCGCTGAAATTGCCTGCCGGCCTTGCGTACGTTGACGGTGTTGCTACAGGTACTGTAGCTGTTTTGAATTGAAGGATTGACGACCATCGCTACTGAATTTCGTGACCGCCGCCACCGCGAGGAACGCAAGCACCGCCTGAACCGGGAAATCATGGCCCCGGAAGTCCGCCTGAGCGGACCCAACAACGAGCCCCTGGGCATCGTGAGCCTGCAGGACGCCCTGCGAATGGCAGGCGAGCAGGACGTGGACCTGGTGGAAATTGCCGCCACTGCCAATCCGCCGGTCTGCCGGCTGATGGACTACGGCAAGTTCAAGTACCAGGAACAGAAGAAGGCCGCGGAAGCGAAGGCGAAGCAGACGGTCATCGAGATCAAGGAAGTGAAGTTCCGCCCCGGAACGGATGACGGCGACTACAACATCAAGTTGCGCAACATCCGCAAGTTCCTGGCGGAAGGCGACAAGTGCAAGATCACGCTGCGCTTCCGGGGGCGCGAGATCACGCACCAGGAAATCGGCATGGCGCTGCTGCAGCGGCTGCGGGACGACCTCGGGGACACCATCCTCGTCGAGCAGTTCCCGAAGCTCGAAGGCCGCCAGATGATCATGATGATCGCGCCCGGCAAGAAGAAGCCGGCGCCGGCCAAGCCGGCGGGCGAAGCTGCTCCGGCAGCGACGACCACGACGTCTTAAGACAGTTCAAAGCCATCACGGTTGGTCGCCGCGGTGGCGGTGAGGGGAAGGCTTTCGGGCCGACCCGCGAGCGGCGAGTCACCGGACTTGCCGCTCGAAAAAAAGTGGCTCGGGGCCATCAAGGCACGGGAGTTTTCCCGCGACGCCTCACGAGCACAAGGTAGAAGGAGCATTCAATGCCCAAGATGAAGACCAAGAGCGGAGCGAAAAAGCGCTTCCGCGTGCGTCCCGGCGGGACGGTCAAGCGTGGCCAGGCTTTCAAGCGCCACATCCTGACCAAGAAGAGCACCAAGAACAAGCGCCACCTGCGCGGCCCGACTGCCGTCCATGAGACCAATATGGGTCACATGGCGCAGATGCTGCCGTTCGCAGGCCTGTAACCCACCGACCCAAGGAGAACACACATGCCTCGAGTCAAACGTGGTGTAACGGCGCGCGCGCGTCACAAGAAGGTCCTCGCCCTCGCCAAGGGCTTCCGCGGCCGCCGCGGCAACGTCTTCCGCATCGCCAAGGAAGCGGTGATGAAGGCGGGGCAGTACGCCTACCGCGACCGCCGCGCCAAGAAGCGCGTCTTCCGCCAGCTGTGGATCGCCCGTATCAACGCCGCCGCGCGTGCGAACGGCCTGACCTACAGCCAGTTCGCCAACGGGATCCGCAAGGCCGGCATCGACATCGACCGCAAGGTCCTCGCCGATATCGCCTACCACGACCCCGCGGCGTTCACCGGCATCGTGAACCAGGTGAAGGCCAAGCTGGCTGCCTGAGTTTCGCGGTGGCCGCCGCCACTCCCGTGACCGGCGGCTGATGCAAACCCACATGGACAGGGCTAGGGCTGCGAAGCGCTAGCCCTGTTTTTTTCGCATGACCCAAGAATTCGATTCGATCGTCGCCAGCGCGCGCGAGGCCTTCGGCAAGGCCGCCACTCCGGCGGACCTGGAGAACGCCAAGGCGCATTTCGTCGGCAAGTCCGGCCGCATCACCGAGCTGATGAAGGGCCTGGCCACGCTGTCCGTGGAAGAGAAGAAGACGCGCGGCGCGGCGATCAACCAGGCCAAGCAGGCGATCGAGGCCGCACTGGGCGAGCGCCGTCAGTCGCTCGCCGATGCGGAGCTGGAAGCGCAGCTGCAGGCCGAGGCGCTGGACGTCTCGCTGCCGGGCCGCGTGCGCGAGCCCGGGGGCCTGCACCCGGTGTCGCTCACCATGGAGCGCATCGAGCTGATCTTCGCCAGCATGGGCTTCGACGTGGCCGACGGCCCCGAGGTGGAGAGCGACTGGCACAGCTTCACGTCCCTGAACAACCCGCCCAACCACCCGGCCCGCTCGATGCAGGACACGTTCTACGTGGACATCGACGGCGACGACGGCATCCCCTACAACCTGCGGCCGCACACCAGCCCGATGCAGGTGCGCTACGCCCACCAGCACATCAAGCGCTACGCCGAGGCGGTGCAGCGCGGCGAGCCCATGCCGGAGATCCGCGTGATCGCGCCCGGCCGCACCTACCGCGTCGACAGCGACGCGACCCACTCGCCGATGTTCCACCAGTGCGAAGGCCTGTGGCTGGGCGAGAACGTGAGCTTCAAGGACCTGAAGGTCGTCTTCACCGACTTCTGCCGCACCTTTTTCGAGAGCGAGGACCTGGCGCTGCGCTTCCGTCCCAGCTTCTTCCCGTTCACGGAGCCTTCGGCCGAGATCGACATCCAGTTCCAGAGCGGGCCGCTGGCCGGCCGCTGGCTGGAGGTGGCCGGCTCCGGCCAGGTGCACCCGGCGGTGGTGCGCAACATGGGGCTGGACCCCGAGAAGCACATCGGCTTCGCCTTCGGCATGGGCCCGGACCGCCTGACCATGCTGCGCTATGGCGTCAGCGACCTGCGCCTGTTCTTCGACGGCGACATCCGCTTCCTGCGCCAGTTCAGATAATGGCTCCCCCCCGAAGCGCCTTCGGCGCCTCCCCCTCGAGGGGGCGCCCCCAGCGGCCCGGCAAAGCCGGTTCCGCGGCGGCACGCGAGGGGAACCGCTCGCGCCCTGAATCCTAGAGACACACGACATGCAATTCCCAGAGTCCTGGCTGCGCGCGTTCTGCAACCCGCCGCTGTCCACGCCAGAGATCGCCGACGTGCTCACCATGGGTGGGCTGGAGGTCGAGGACCTGCGGCCGCTGGCGCCGCCCTTCACCAAGGTCGTCGTCGGCGAGATCAAGGAAGCCGTGCAGCACCCCAACGCCGACCGCCTGCGTGTATGCCAGGTGGACGTGGGGCAGGGCGCGCTGCTCAACATCGTGTGCGGCGCGCCCAACGCGCGCGTGGGCATCCGCGTGCCCACCGCGCTGGTCGGCGCCGAACTGCCGCCGGGCGAGGACGGCAAGCCCTTCGCGATCAAGCTGGGCAAGCTGCGCGGCGTCGAGAGCCAGGGCATGCTGTGCTCGGCGCGCGAGCTGCACCTGAGCGAGGACCACGGCGGCCTGCTGGAGCTGGCCGCCGACGCGCCCGTCGGCCAGGACATCCGCGCGGTGCTGAACCTCGACGACCACGTGTTCACGCTCAAGCTCACGCCCAACCTGGCGCATGCGCTGTCCGTCTACGGCGTGGCGCGCGAGCTGTCGGCCCTGACCGGGGCGCCGCTGATCGAGCCGAAGTTCGCGCCCGTTGCGGTCACGCACGACCAGAAGCTGCGGGTGAAGGTCGACGCCCCCGACCTGTGCGGCCGCTTCTCCGGCCGCGTCATCCGCAACGTGAACACCAAGGCGAAGACGCCGCAGTGGATGGTCGACCGGCTCGCGGGCTGCGGCCAGCGCAGCGTGACCGCGCTCGTGGACATCTCCAACTACGTGATGTTCGAGTTCGGCCGGCCGTCCCACATCTTCGACCTCGACAAGATCCACGGCGGCCTGCACGTGCGCTGGGGCCGGCCGGGCGAATCGCTCAAGCTCCTGAACGGCAACACCATCGCGGTGGACGAGAAGGTCGGCGTGATCGCCGACGACAGGCAGGTGGAATCGCTCGCCGGCATCATGGGCGGCGATGCCACCGCGGTGTCCGACGACACGCGGAACGTCTACGTCGAGGCCGCCTTCTGGTGGCCGGAGGCCGTGCAGGGGCGCTCGCGCCGCTTCAACTTCTCCACCGACGCGGGCCACCGCTTCGAGCGCGGCGTCGACCCCAGCCTCACGGTCGAACACATCGAGCACATCACGCGCCTGATCCTCGAGGTCTGCGGCGGCGAGGCCGGGCCGATGGACGACCAGGTGCTCAAGCTGCCCGAGCGCAAGCCGGTGACGCTGCGCGTGGCGCGGGCCGCCAAGGTGATCGGCATGCCCATCACCGAGCAGCAGTGCCTGGACGCGTTCGCGCGCCTGCGACTGCCGGCCAGGGCCGAGCAGGGCGTCATCACCGTGACGCCGCCGCCGTACCGCTTCGACCTCGCGATCGAGGAAGACCTGATCGAGGAGGTGGTGCGCATCGTCGGCTACCGGCAGCTGCCCACCACGCCGCCGCTGGCACCCATCACCGCCAAGCTGCCGCCGGAGGCGCGCCGCAGCCGCTTCGCGGTGCGCCGCCTGCTCGCGGCGCTCGGGTACCAGGAGACCATCAACTTCAGCTTCGTCGAGGCGCACTGGGAGCAGGACCTGGCCGGCAACGCCGACCCGATCAAGCTGCTGAACCCGATCGCCAGCCAGATGGGCGTGATGCGCTCTTCGCTCCTGGGCTCGCTGCTGCAGGTGCTGAAGTTCAACCTCGATCGCAAGGCCGAACGCGTGCGCGTGTTCGAGCTCGGCCGGGTGTTCGTGCGTGACGCCGCCGTGCAGACCACCGACACCACCGTGCGCGGCGTGCGCCAGCCGATGAAGGTCGCGGGCCTGGCCTACGGTTCGCCCGACGGGCTGCAGTGGGGCCGCAAGTCCACGGCGGTGGACTTCTACGACATGAAGGGCGACGTGCAGGCGCTGCTCGCGCCGCTGCAGGCGGAGTTCGCGCCGGCCGCCCATCCCGCCATGCACCCCGGGCGCTGCGCGGCGATCCGCGTCGATGGCCAGGACGTCGGCGTGGTGGGCGAACTGCACCCGCGCTGGCGCCAGAAGTGGGAGCTGCCGCACACGCCGCTGCTGTTCGAGATCGACCTGGATGCCGTCACCGCGCGCGCGGTGCCCGCCTTCCAGGCCGTGCCGCGCTTCCAGCCCGCCGAACGCGACATCGCCGTCATCGTGGGCGAGAAGGTCACGCACGACCAGCTGCTCGCCGCCATCCGCTCGGCGGACACCGGCGGCCTGCTGCGTGACGCATTCCTCTTCGACGTCTACAAGCCGCAGCAGGCGACGGCCGGCCTGGCCCTGCACGAGAAGAGCCTCGCCGTTCGCTTGACGCTCGCGCGCAGCGACGCGACACTGACCGACGAGCAGATCGATGCGGCCGTGCGCTCGGTGGTGGAGCGGGTCACCGCGCAACTCGGCGGCCGCCTGAGAGGATAGGAGACCATGGCCGACCTCGCGACAAGAACAACGGCGCTCAAGCAAGAGGACATCATGGAGTTTGCAGTCGAGAGCCTCGAGACGCCCGCGCTGACCAAGGCGCAGCTGGCCGAACTGCTGTTCGAGCAGATCGGGCTCAACAAGCGCGAGTCCAAGGACATGATCGACGCCTTCTTCGACCTGGTTTCCGCCAGCCTCGTGGACGGCCAGGACGTGAAGATCTCGGGCTTCGGCAACTTCCAGATCCGCACCAAGGCGCCCCGGCCAGGCCGCAACCCGCGCACGGGCGAGGCCATCCCGATCGAGGCGCGGCGCGTGGTGACCTTCCACGCGAGCCACAAGCTCAAGGAACAGATCCAGGGCAATGGCGGCGGCGCGGACGCAGGCTGAGCCTTTCGCATGGAGTGGGCGGCGTTGGTCCGACCCCACGCCGGACGCCGGACGTCGTACGCTCGAGCCCGGCGCAACGCCGATCGCGCGGCCCCGCTTTGCATCCGCGGCCACTTAGAGTAACCTCGAAGCTTTCTCGCCTAGTACATTGATTTCAATGGAGAAAGGCCTTCCGGCTATCCCCGCCAAGCGCTACTTCACCATCGGTGAGGTCAGCGAGCTCTGTGGCGTCAAGCCCCACGTGCTACGGTATTGGGAGCAGGAGTTCACGCAACTCCGGCCCATGAAGCGGCGCGGCAACCGGCGCTATTACCAGCACCACGAGGTGCTGATGATCCGGCGCATCCGCGACCTGCTGTACGACCAGGGCTTCACCATCAGCGGCGCGCGCAACAAACTGCAGGAGATCGTGCAGGGCGAGCGCGACAAGCGCCGCGCCGGCGAGGTGATGCTCGATGGCGTGGAGGTCATCGAGGTCGAGGAGTCCAGCTTCGGCGAGAGCCAGTTCGAGGACGTGCCGCCGGACGAGCGCGAGGCGATCACGTACAAGCTGCAGCAGCTCAGGCGCGAGCTGTTCGAGATCCGCGACCTCCTCAGCGCCGTCCACTGACGCGGCTGCAGCCGTCAGCTTTCGCCAGCGAATTGTCGGGGCGGGGCGAAAGAGCCTTTCCCGGCCAGCTATAATTGCCGGCTTCGGCGTGTAGCGCAGCCTGGTAGCGCACTTGCATGGGGTGCAAGGGGTCGCGAGTTCGAATCCCGCCACGCCGACCAACGATACGAAAGCCCGGTACCTGAAAAGGTCCGGGCTTTTTGCTGGCTGGGCCGGGGGCGCAGACGGCCCGGACTCATCGCGCAGCCAGCCAGACAAGCACGAAGCCGACCACGGCGGCGGCGATGCCCAGTGCGAACAGCAGATGGGGTGCGGCGCCCGACCCGGACCGCGCGTGCCGGGGCTCCAAGTGGCAGCCGCCCGCCGCCATGGACAGCAGGAAACCGAAAAAAACGCGGGCGCTGTGCGGCTACCTTCGGTGCATGAACAATCTCACCGTTCCCATCGACGAGCGCGACCATCTGCGCGGTTCACCGGACGCACCGGTGGTGCTGGTCGAATACGCCGATTTCGAGTGCCCGTACTGCGGTGCGGCCTACGGGGTCGTGAAGAAGCTGGAGCGGGACCTGCCGGACATGCTGGCCGTCGTGTTCCGCCAGTTTCCGCTGGTCAACGTCCATCCGCACGCGCAGCTCGCGGCCGAGGCCGCGGAAGCGGCCGGGGCCCAGGGCCGGTTCTGGAAGATGCACGACCTGCTCTTCGAGCACCAGGACGCACTGGCGCCCGCCGACCTGGTGAAGTACGCCACCGCGCTGCGCCTGGACCTCAAGCGCTTCGCCGGCGACCTCTCCGGCCACACGTTCCTGCCCAAGATCCAGGACGACATGAAGGGCGGACTGGAAAGCGGGGTCAAGGGAACGCCGACCTTCTTCATCAACGGCGTGCTCCACCGGGGCGGGTACGACGAGGCATCCCTGCTCGCCGCGATCATGCAGGTCGTGGCGGGCGCCTCCTGAGTTCCGCCCCCATGGCGCGCGAAAGGGATTCCAGCGGCTGGATGTGGGCGCAGGCCTGCGAGCTGATGGACGAGGCCGAACGGCTGCACCGCCAGTTCTTCCGTCCCGCGGCGGTGCAGCAGGCCCAGGTGGTCTGGGAGCCGCCGGTGGACCTGTTCGAAAACGAGCGCGAGATCGTCCTGGTGGTCGCCATGCCGGGCGTGAGCGCCGAACGCATCCAGGTGATCGGCGAGCCCGGCGCCATCGTCGTGCGCGGAACACGCCCGCTGCCCCTGGTGCCCGGCCTGTCGGTGCGGCGGCTGGAGATCCCGTACGGCGTCTTCGAGCGCCGCATCCTCCTGCCCTCCCGCGGCCTGGAGCTCGAGCCGCCCGAAGTGGAGCAGGGCTGCCTGATCGTGCGCCTGCGCAAGGTGGGAGGAACATGAGCGCCGCCCGGCCGCCCGAAGGCGCTCAGCCCCCTCCGCCTCCGGCGGCGGGAGGAGCCGCCCGCGTGCGGGCAATCCTGGGGGAGCTTGCGCTATGAGCGAAGCGCCGCGCGCGATCCCTCCGGACGCGCTCATCATCCTGCCGGTGCGCAACGTCGTGCTGTTCCCGGGCACGCTGCAGCCGCTGGCGCTCGGCCGCCCGGGCTCGCAGGCGGCGACGCAGGAGGCGGTCCGGCTGGAGCAGCCGGTGGGCGTGCTGCTGCAGAACAAGCCCGAGGTCGAGGATCCCTCTCCCGAGGACCTGCATTGGGTGGGCGCCAGCGCCGCGGTGCTGCGCTACGTCACCACGCCCGAGGGCGTGCACCACGCCATCGTCAAGGGACTGCGGCGCTTCCGCGCGCTGCAGTTCCTGGAGGGCTATCCCTTCCTGGGGGCGCGCGTCGAATACGTCGAGGAGACCGCCAAACCCGACGCCGAAGTCCAGGGACGCGCGCTGGCCCTCAAGCAGCAGGCGCTGCAGGCGCTGCAGCTGCTGCCGCAGGTGCCCATGGAAACGGTGGCCGGCATCCAGGGCCTGGAAGAGCCCGGACAGATCGCCGACGTGGTGGCCAGCGTGCTGGACATCCCCATCACCGACAAGCAGGATCTGCTGGAGACCTTCGACCTGAAGCTGCGGCTGGAGCGGCTGCTGGAAAAGCTGGCGCACCGCATCGAGGTGCTGAAGGTCCAGCGCGACGTGAGCGAGCGCACGCGCGAGTCCATCGGCGACGTCAACCGCAAGCACCTGCTGCGCGAGCAGATGCGCACCATCCAGAAGGAGCTGGGCGACGGCGACGACGAGGAGGCGGCGGAGATCCAGGAACTGGAGCGCGCGATCGCCGACGCGGGCATGCCGCCCGAAGTCGACGAGGCCGCGCGCAAGGAGCTCAAGCGGCTGCAGCGCATGAGCGATGCGGCGGGCGAAGCCTCGATCATCCGTACCTACCTGGACTCGCTGGTCGGCCTGCCCTGGAAGTCCGAACCCGAGCCGCAGGTCGACCTCGGCGAGGCCAGGCGCATCCTGGACGAGGACCATTTCGGCCTGGAGAAGATCAAGAAGCGCATCCTCGAATACCTGGCGGTGCGCAAGCTCAATCCCTCCGGGCGCAGCCCCATCCTGTGCTTCGTCGGGCCGCCCGGCGTGGGCAAGACCTCGCTCGGGCAGAGCATCGCCAAGGCCACCGGGCGCAAGTTCGTCCGCGTCAGCCTGGGCGGCGTGCACGACGAATCCGAGATCCGCGGCCACCGGCGCACCTACGTGGGCGCCATGCCGGGCAACATCATCCAGGGCATCCGCAAGGCGGGCACGCGCAACTGCGTGATGATGCTCGACGAGATCGACAAGCTGGGCGCAGGCGGCTTCCACGGCGACCCGGCGGCGGCGCTGCTCGAGGTGCTGGACCCGGAGCAGAACGGCACCTTCCGCGACGCCTATCTCGGCGTGCCCTTCGACCTGTCGAAAGTGATGTTCGTGTGCACGGCGAACGTGCTCGACACCATTCCGGGGCCGCTGCGCGACCGGATGGAGGTGGTGCACCTGCCCGGGTACACCACGCGCGAGAAGCTGGAGATCGCGCGCCGCTACCTCGTGCGGCGCCAGCTGGAAGCGACCGGCCTGGACGCCGGGCAATGCACGATCAGCGACGGCGCGCTGCTGGCCATCATCGAGGGCTACACGCGCGAAGCCGGGGTGCGCAACCTCGAGCGCGAGATCGGCAACGTGCTGCGCAGCGCGGCGCTGCGCATCGCCGAGGGCCAGGCGGACAAGATGGCCGTCGATGCGCCCGACCTGGAGGCGATCCTGGGGCCCAGGCGCTTCGAGCCCGAACTGAAGATGCGCGCGGGCCTCCCCGGCGTGGCGACCGGCCTGGCCTGGACGCCGGTGGGCGGCGACATCCTGTTCATCGAGGCCGCGCAGACGCCGGGCAGCAACCGCCTGATCCTCACCGGCCAGCTCGGGGACGTGATGAAGGAGAGCGCGCAGACCGCGCTGACGCTGGTCAAGGCGCGCGCGGACAAGCTCGGCATCGCGCCCGGCGCGTTCGACAAGACCGACATCCACATCCACGTGCCGGCCGGCGCGACGCCCAAGGACGGCCCGAGCGCGGGCGTGGCGATGTGCGTCGCGCTGACCTCGCTGCTCACGTGCCGGCCCGCCCGGGCCGACGTGGCAATGACCGGGGAGATCAGCCTGCGCGGGCTGGCGCTGCCCATCGGCGGGGTCAAGGAGAAGGTGCTGGCGGCGCTGCGGGCCGGCATCCGCACCGTGATGCTGCCGGCGCGCAACCGGCGCGACCTGGAGGACATCCCCGCCGATGCACGTGCCGGGCTCACCTTCGTGTGGCTGGAGACGGTGGACGACGCGCTGGAGGTGGCGCTGGCGCCGGAGCCGGAGCCGCAGTTGCAGGAGGCGTGAGAGCGCCGCGCGTGCTTGCCTTTTGCTGCCGAGTTCATGCGTTGCCGGCCAGCCGCCGGCGCCTTGATCGAGGGCGCCGGCAGCTGTCGCATGCGACATCCTTGCGACAAGTTGCTTGACGGGTGGAAAAAACAACACTAATGGCGCAGGGCGCCGCGGCTTCGGGTCCCGCCGCGCCGACCACGACACGGAAAGCCGGTCGGTCCTTCACGGACCGGCCGGCTTCTTCGTTTGTGCAAGCGCCGTTGCATAATCGTCGCGCATGGCCTCCGTCGTATTCGCTGACCTGGTTGGGAGCACGGGCATCTTCGAGCGGCTCGGCGACGAGACCGCCGGGCGCTTCGTCACCCAGCTGACCACGGCGCTGGCCAAGATCTTCGAGCAGCACCACGGGCGCGTCGTGAAGCTGCTCGGCGACGGCCTGTTCGTGGTCTTCTCCAGCGAGCAGCAGGCCCTCACCGCCTGCATCGCCATCCAGGAGCGGCTGCAGCAGCAGCCCGTGCGCCCCGGCGGCACCGGCCGTCCCGTGCAGATGCAGATGGGCATCGAGTCGGGCGAGGTCGTGGAAATCCAGGGCGATTGCTATGGCGACGCGGTCAACAGCGCCGCGCGCCTGGCGGACCTCGCGGGTGCCGACCAGATCCTGGCCACCCAGCGCGTGCGCGAGGCACTGCCGCCGGAACTGCAGGAGAAGCTGCGCGGCCTCGGCCCCATGTACCTGCGCGGCAAGGCCGAAGTGACCGAGGTGTACCGCGTGGAGTGGCAGCAGGATCGCGACGCCGAGGCGACCGTCATGGGCGCGTCCATGTTCGGCCAGCCGGCCGAAGCGCACATGGAACTGTCCATCGCGGGGCAGAGCCGCCTGCTGCAGCAGCGCGGCGAACTGGTCACCATCGGCCGTTCCGCCGCCGCGGACCTCAACGTGAACGACTCGCGCGTGTCGCGCGCGCACGCCACGGTGGAGTGGCGCGGCGGCCATTTCGTGCTGACCGACGCTTCGAGCTTCGGCACCTGGGTGTACTTCGGCAACCATCCGGAGCCGGTGGTGCTGCGCCGCACGGAGTGCTACCTGGTGGGCATGGGGCAGATCTCGCTGGGCTGCGACCGCAACGCCGAGGCCGCACCGATCGCCAGTTTCTCCATCCTCAGCTAGCGATGGCGCTGGACCTGCACATCTCCGGCCCCGGGCTGGATGCCCACCGGCGGCTGGAAGCGGGTGACCCGCCCCTGGTCCTCGGGCGCGATGCCGATTGCGCCGTGTGCCTGCCGGACCCGGAGCGCAACGTGTCGCGCCGCCACCTGAGCGTCTGGAACGAGGGCGAGCTGCTGCACTTCCACGTGCTTTCGGTCGTCAACGGCGTGGACCTGGCCGAAGGCGAGCTGCCCCCCGGCTCGCGCGGCGTGCTGGGCCCGGGCGAGGTGATGGGCGTGTCGGCGTACCGGCTGGTGGTGGCGCCGGCGCGTTCGGGGGCGGGCGGGGACCCGTGGACCGAATTCGAACGCGTCGCGGCGCAACTCCCGCCCGGCGCGGACGAGACCCTGCCTGCGGTGGATGCCGACGATCCTTTCGGCGACTGGGGCTTCCAGAGCACTTTCGGCCCGGGCAGTCCCGGCGGCGGCCTGCGTGCCGAAGACATGCTGCCCGCGACCGACCTGGAGCCCTTCATGCGCGGACTCGGCGCCGGCACGCCGCGCAGCTTCACCCAGGGCGAACTCGAAGCCGTCGGCCGCGTCACGCGCATTGCCCTGCAAGGCCTGCTGCAGGCCTCGCATGCGGCGGCGGCGTCGCGGCACGACGTGCGGTTTCGCGATGGCACCAGGACGGAGGCCCGCGAGACCAACCCGCTGCGGCTGGAAGGCCCCCTGGAGGACAAGCTCTCCTACGTCCTGGGCGAACAGGCCGCCACGGCCGGCGCGCTGCCCCCGGACCGCGCCCTGGCCCAGGTCGCCACCGAGCTCCTCGCGCACGAGCAGGCGGTGGCGCAGGCGCTGGAGGAGGCGGTGCGCGCGATCGTGAAGGACTTCGCACCCGACGCGATCAAGGCACGCCTGGTGGGAAGCGGTGCCCGCCTGTTCGGATCGGCGCGTGCATGGGACGCTTTCTGCCGCGATTACGCCGAGCGGCAGTCTGGCGGCGATGAGTGGGTGCGGGGCCTCCTGGAGCGGCATTTCGCCCCTGCGTATGCCCGCGCGCTCCTGCGTGCGAAACGCACAACGGGTCGTAACGAAGCCTCCTGAACTCAACCTTGTAAAGAGGGGCGAGGGCTAGAATGGGTTTCCACGTGTATCCCATTGGGCAGATGTGACTCTCAAGAAGCTGGGACGGTACGAAGTCCTCCGGGTCCTCGGCAAGGGTGCCATGGGCGTGGTGTACGAAGGCCGTGATCCCAACCTGGACCGCCGCGTCGCCATCAAGACCGTCAAGGTCGAGAACCTCTCCGAGGAAGCGGCCGCCGAGTACGAGCACCGCTTCCGCACCGAAGCGCGCTCGGCCGCGCGCCTGCAGCATCCCAACATCGTCAGCGTCTACGACTCCGACCGCGACGGCGATGTCGCCTTCCTGGTCATGGAGTACATCCAGGGCGACGACCTCAAGCACCACCTCGACCGGGGCGTGCGCTACTCGCTGGAGCAGTCGCTCAAGATCATCCGCGACCTGCTCAGTGCCCTGGACTACGCGCACAAGCAGGGCATCGTCCACCGCGACATCAAGCCCGCCAACCTGCTGATCGAACCGGGCGGGCGCGTGAAGCTCACCGACTTCGGCGTCGCGCGCATCCAGGACTCGGGCGAGGCCACGCGCACCCAGGGCAGCATGGTGGGCACGCTCAAGTACATGGCCCCCGAGCAGGTGCAGGGGCAGAAGATCGATTCGCGGGCCGACCTGTTCTCGGTCGGCGTGGTGCTGTACCAGCTGCTCACGGACAAGCGTCCCTTCGACGGCGACAACGACTTCTCGATCATCCACCAGATCATCGGCCACCACCCGCCGCCGCCCAGCTCGGCCAACCCGCGCCTGCCCTCGGCGCTGGACGCCGTGGTGGCGCGGGCGCTGGCCAAGACGCGCGAGGAGCGCTTCGCCACCGCGCGTGACTTCGCCGTGGCCTTGCAGGCCGCGATCCGGCGGGCGGAAGACCAGACCGTGGTGCCGCCCTTGAACCCGAACCGCAAGCAGGAGCAGGGCTCGCGTCCGCTCACGCGTCCCGGCACGGTGCCGCCGCAGCCCGGCCTGGGCACGGCCCCGTCGATCGGCGGCGCCACCTCCGTCACGCAGGAACTCGAGCTCGTCTACTGGAAGGACGTCAAGGACTCCACCGACGCCGAGGAGCTGCAGGGCTTTCTCGACAAGTTCCCGGACGGCATCTACGGCGACCTCGCGCGGCGCAAGTTGCGCAAGCTCGTGGGCGGCGATTCCACGACCGTGCTCGGAGGCGGCGGCGGCCAGCCCGCGCCCAGCCGGCCCGGCACGCCCACCGCCGGCGCCTTGCCGGGCATGGGCAGCACCTTCGCCACCCAGTTCCCGGACAACGAGGCCACGCGCCTGCGCACGGACGTGTCCCGGCCCGCCATGGGCGCGGAGCTGTCGCAGCCGCGTCCCGCCCACTGGGTGCAGGAAGAGTTCACCAGCACCGTGGCGCAGCCGGCCCCCAGCGCCGCGGTGCTGCAGGCAGCGCAGGCCTCCGCAGGTGGGCAGGCAGCCCAGAGTCCCGCCGCTGCGCCGGCCAGCCCGGGGCCCGAAGCGGCGCCGCCGTCGCCCGCGCCAGCGAGTGTCGGCAAGGCGGCCACGCTGTCCAGCGCAGCCGCCGCGGCCTCGTATGCGGCCGCCGTCGGAGCCGCCTTGTCGTCGGGCAGCCGCGCTGCTGGAACTTCGGATCCCTCGACGCCGGAATCGGAATTCCCGCCCACCGACATCATGCCGCCGGCGCTCCCGGCGGCGGCCGCGAGTGCGCGCCGCGTCGACGACGACACCGAGAGCCTGCCGCCCGCACCGCGGAAGAAGGCGCCCGTGGCCGTGCTGGCGGGCGTGGCCACCCTGGCCGTCGCCGGCGTGCTGGCCCTGGTGCTGCTGCGCGGCAAGGGGCCGGAGGCACCGCCGCCGGCCGACGTGCCCGTCCTCGCGACCGGTGCCGGCGCGG